>CALMSQ010000385.1:0-3014 GCA_937872345.1 uncultured Burkholderiales bacterium
TTCATGCAGGCCGCGAACCCGCAGGCCGCGCCGGAGATCCTGTCCATGAGCCCTTCCGGGTACCCCAGCGCCGACATCCGCGCGCTGCTCGGCCACGACGAATTCCACGCCCGCCACATCGGGCCCACCGTGTCGCAGGAGGCGGCGATGCTCGAAGCGCTCGGCTTCGAGTCGCGCCAGGCCCTGATCCGCGCGACGGTTCCGCCGGACCTGCTGCTCGACGCCCCGCTCGCGCTCGGCGAGCCGGCCTCCGAGGCGCAGGCGCTCGCCGAACTGCGCGAGCTGGCCGGGCGCAACGAACTCTGGCGCAGCTACATCGGCGCGGGCTACCACGGCACGATCGTCCCCGAGCCGATCCGCCGCAACCTGCTCGAGAATCCGGGCTGGTACACCGCCTACACCCCGTACCAGGCCGAGGTCGCGCAAGGACGCCTCGAGGCGTTGCTGAACTTCCAGCAGATGGTCGTCGACCTGACCGGCCTTCCGGTCGCCAACGCGTCGCTGCTCGACGAGGCGACCGCTGCAGCCGAGGCGATGGCGATGGCACGGCGCGCGTCGAAATCGAAGGCGAATCGCTACCTGGTCGACGCGGCCACCCACCCGCAGGTGCTGGCGGTCGTGAGCACGCGCGCGAAATGGATGGGCATCGAGGTCGTGGTCGACGACGCCTCGCGCGCGCTCGCCGGCGACGCCGCGGCCGGATTCTTCGGCGCGCACCTGCAGTCGCCGGACACGTTCGGGCGGCTGCGCGACTTCTCGGCCCCGATCGCGGCGCTGCGCGCCGCCGGTGGCCGCGTCACCGTCGGCTGCGACCCGCTGGCGCTGCTGCTCGCGAAGTCTCCCGGCGCGATCGGTGCCGACATCGCGATCGGCTCGGCGCAGCGCTTCGGCGTACCGATGGGCTACGGCGGCCCGCACGCCGCGTTCATGTCGGCGCGCGACGACCTGCTGCGCACGATGCCGGGCCGGATCATCGGCGTCTCGCACGACGCGGCCGGCAACCCGGCGCTGCGGATGGCGCTGCAGACGCGCGAGCAGCACATCCGGCGCGAGAAGGCGACCAGCAACATCTGCACCTCTCAGGCACTGCTGGCGAACATGGCGGGGTTCTACGCGGTCTACCACGGCCCTCAGGGGCTGACGCGGATCGCGCTGCGCGTCAACGCGATGACGCGACTGCTCGCCCGGTTGCTCGCGCGGACCGACGGCGGCCCGCGCCCGCTGCACGACAGCTACTTCGACACGCTGGTCTTCGACCTCGGCGCCGACGCCGAACCGGTGCGCGCGCGCGCGCGGGCGCTTCGGATCAACCTGCGCGAGTTCGCGGCCGAGTGCGGCCCGCAAGGGCACGTCGGCGTCGCGCTCGACGAGACGGTGACGCTCGCCGACGTCGCCGACCTCGCCTTCGTGCTCGGCGGCACCCGCGTCGACGCATCGGCGCTCGACGCGGCGGCCGCGTCGCTCGGGCTCGAACCCGACTCGATCGCCCCCGCGCTGCGCCGCGCCGACGCGGTGCTCACGCATCCGGTGTTCAACCGCCACCACAGCGAAACCGAGTTCGTCCGCTACCTGAAGAAGCTGGAGAACCGCGACATCTCGCTGGTGCACTCGATGATCCCGCTCGGCTCGTGCACGATGAAGCTCAACGCCGCCGCGGAGATGGCGCCGGTGACCTGGCCCGAGTTCGCGAACCTTCACCCGTTCGCGCCACGCGAGCAGGCGGCGGGATACGCCGCGATGCTCGGGCAACTCGGCGCGTGGCTCGCCGAGATCACCGGCTTCGCCGCGGTGTCGTTCCAGCCGAACTCCGGCGCGCAGGGCGAGTACGCGGGCCTGCTGGCGATCCGCCACTACCTGGCGGCGCAGGGGCAGGCGCACCGCGACGTCTGCCTGATCCCGGCCTCGGCGCACGGCACGAACCCCGCGTCGGCGCACATGATGGGGCTGCGCGTGGTCGTCGTCGCCTGCGACGCGCAGGGCAACATCGACGTCGCCGACCTGGGTCGCCGGATCGACGAGCATCGGGACTCGCTCGCCGCGCTGATGGTCACCTATCCGTCGACGCACGGCGTGTTCGAGGCGTCGATCGTCGAAGTCTGCCGCATGGTGCACGCGGCCGGCGGGCAGGTCTACATGGACGGCGCGAACCTGAACGCGCAGGCCGGCCTCGCCAAGCCGGGCCTGATCGGCGCCGACGTCTGCCACATGAACCTGCACAAGACCTTCTGCATCCCGCACGGCGGCGGCGGCCCCGGCATGGGCCCGATCGCGGTCGCGGCGCATCTCGCGCCGTTCCTGCCGGCCGAGCCGTTCCCGCTGCCGGCGGCGAGCACCGGCGCGCGCGAGGCGGCGCGCGCCGCGGCCGGCGACGCCGCGGTGTCGGCCGCGCCGTTCGGCAGCGCGCTGATCACGACGATCTCGTGGATGTACATCCGCATGATGGGCGCGAGCGGCATCCGCAAGGCCACCGAAGTCGCGATCCTGAACGCGAACTACGTGGCGCAACGGCTCGCGCCGTACTTCCCGGTGCTCTACCGCGGCCGCAACGGCGAGGTCGCGCACGAGTGCATCCTCGACATGCGCAACCTGAAGGCCGACTACGGCGTGAGCGCCGAGGACGTCGCCAAGCGATTGATGGACTACGGCTTTCACGCGCCGACGCTGTCGTTCCCGGTCGCCGACACGCTGATGGTCGAGCCGACCGAGTCCGAATCGCAGGCCGAACTCGACCGCTTCTGCGAGGCGATGATCGCGATCCACGGCGAGCTGCAGCGCATCGCGTCGGGCGAATTCGACCGCGACGACAATCCGCTCAAGGGCGCGCCGCACACGGCCACCGAGATCGCCGGCGAGTGGACGCACGGCTACAGCCGCGAGGAGGCGGCTTTTCCGCTGCCCTGGGTGCGCGAGGCGAAGTTCTGGCCGAGCGTGAAGAGGATCGACAACGCCGCGGGCGATCGGCACCTCGTGTGCACCTGCCCGCCGGTGGCGGACTACGCGAACCACGGAGGCGC
>CALMSQ010000386.1:0-3753 GCA_937872345.1 uncultured Burkholderiales bacterium
CTCAGGGCGCTGGTGGCCACCGCGGTCGGCGTCGTCGTGGTGCAGAGCACGATGATCAGCATGCTCAACGGCGCGGGCCTGGGCGCGATCAACTACCTCGCGGCCATCGCGATGGCGGCGCTGCTCGCGCTCAGCTACGTGCTCTCCTTCGCCGAGCTCGCGCTGATGCTGCCGCAGGCCGGGTCGGTCAGCGCGTACACCCAGGTCGCGCTGGGGCCGGGGCTGGCCATCGTCGCCGCGCTGTCGGGCTACGTAGCCGTCGCGCTCCTCGGCATCCCGGCCGAGCTGATCCTGGTCGACGCGCTGCTCGAGCAGCTCGCGCCGCAGCTATCCCAGTGGGTGGGGCAGCCGAGCCTGCTGCTGCTGACGCTGTTCTGCCTGCTCAACCTGCGGGGAATCGACATGTTCGCGCGCATCCAGAGCGTACTGGTCGCCACGATGTTCGCCGGAATCCTGGCGATCGGCGGCATCGGCGTCGCGAGCGGCCACCCTTCGACGATCGCCACGGTCCAGGCGTTCGAGCCTGCTGCCGCGCTGTCGCTGGTGGCGCTCGCGATCTGGGGGCTGGTCGGGCTCGAATTCGTCTGCCCGATGATCGGCGAGGCCCGCGCGCCGGCGCGCGACGTGCCGCGCGCGATGCTCATCGGGCTGGTGCTGATCGTGGTCGCCTACGGCCTGTACTGCTCGGCCGGCATCGCGACGCTCGCGCCCGACAGGTTGATCGAGGCCACGCCGCACATGGACCTGGCGGTCCAGGTGTTCGGACCCGGCGCGCGGATCGGCTTCGGCCTGCTCGCCATCCTCGGCAGCGCCACGCTGCTCAACACGGTGCTCGCCAGCGTGTCGCGGATGATCCAGGGCATGGCGCAAAGCGGCCAGCTGCCCGCGTTCCTGCGCCGCGAGAACCGGCGCGGAGCACCGGCGCCGGCGCTCGTGGCGCTGGCCCTCGCGATCGGCGTGGTGCGGATTCCGCTGGGCATGGACGCGGCTTCGATCCTCACGCTCACCGTCGCGGCCGCCGGTTGCTGGCTGATCGCCTACATGATCGCGCACCTCGACCTGATGGTGCTGCGCTACCGCCTGCCTGCGATGCCGCGACCGTTCCGGTCGCCGTGGTTCCCGCTTCCGCAGATCCTCGGAATCGTCGGCATGGCTTACGTATTCGCTAACATCTCGCCAACGCCGGAACTCGCCGGCCCGATCTACCGCAACGTCACGATCATGCTCGGCATCACCTGCGCGTACTCGCTGCTCTGGACACTGTTCGTAATCCGCCGCAACCCCTTCAAGGCCGTTCCGCTGCCCGCCTCCGCAGCCGACCGGGTCGGCAGCTGACGGGCGGCGCGCAGATGCCTGCAAGCAAGACCCCCAAGACAACGCGCGTGCGGCCGTCGGTCTCCGAGGACGGCGGCGCGCTCTGGCTGAACGAATTCATCCCGTACAAGCTCGCCGTCGTCGCGAATCGCCTGAGCCAGTCGATCGGCGCGTTGTTCGAGGAGCGCTTCGGCATACAGATTCCCGAGTGGCGGATCCTGATGGCGCTGCACGCGCACGGCCCCAGCGCACCCAACGAGGTGGTCGAACTGACCAGCATGGACAAGGCCAGGGTGAGTCGCGCGCAGCGGCGCCTGGTCGAGCAGGATCTCGTCGCGGTCAGCGAAGATCCGCGCGACCGGCGCCGACTGGTGCTGTTCCTGACCAGGAAAGGCGCGGTCATCTGCCGCGACATCATTCCCGAAGTGCGGCGCATGGAGCAGTGGTTCCTCGCGGTGCTCGACGCGCGCGAACGCGCCGCGCTCGACCAGACGCTGAGCCGCCTTCTCGAGCGCAGCCAGGAGTTGCGCCAGCATGGCGGCCGGATTCCCGGCGGCGACGGCTCATGACGGTGCCGGCGATGGCCAGCGCGGCGAGCCACCGGCGATCCTGCATCCGACATCGGCTCGGACTGCGTTCCTTCGCTCGAAGCCGCGGCGCCGCTCAGCGCGCCAGCTCCCCGATCCGGTACTTCGGAAGCAGCTGCGCCGCGTACGACGAGTGCGGCCGGCCGGCGTCCTTCGTCCTGAACGCCTCGGTCGCCTCCTTGCCGCAGTACCGCGGCATCGCGTCTGCCGGCGCCGGGTGTTGCGGCAGGTAGTCCGTGAAGTCGTAGACGACGCCGTCGATCGCCATCCAGCAACTCGTCGCGTCGGCGTGGCGTGCGACCTCGGCCAGCGTGAAGCGCGGCGCACCGCCGGCCGCGACCGGCTCGCGCGCCGCCATCAGGTTCAGGCCGGCAACGGCGATCCAGAACGCGATCGTCGCGATCGTGACGGTGTGCTTCATCGGAAATCGAACCTCTCGCTGTGGATGTCGTCCGGCGCGACGCCGGCCGCGACGAGGCGTGGGCGCAGCGCGTCGACCAGTGCCGGCGGGCCGCAGAGGAACGCCTGGCGCCCCGCCAGCGCGCCGACGCGCGCGGCGATTGCCGGCCAGACCTCGTCGATTTCTCCTGCGGTCTCGATCGGGAACAGCCGCACCCGCGGCGGCAGTGCCGACGGCAGTTCGGGCAGGCACGCGCGTGCCGGCAAGTCGCCGGGGCGGTGGACGTGGACGAGGTCGATCGGTGCCGCGGGGCCCGCTTCGATGCCGAGCGCCGCGACGAACGGCGTGATGCCGATGCCGCCGGCGACCCACAACTGCGGCCGGCGGTCGTCGCGCCGGGCAAGGAAGGCGCCGTAGGGACCCTGCACACTCGCTGCGACGCCGACCTGCACCGTCTGGAGATGCGCCGTGCAGTCGCCGAGCGAGCGGATCAGAAGGCGCATCCGCTCGCCGTCGCCGCGCCCGGCAATCGTGTACGGGTGGTACTCGCCGCAGCCGCGCCACCCCGGTCCGTCGCGGAACGCGGCGAACACGAACTGACCGGGTTGCCAACCGATCGGCGCGCCGATCGGTTCGAGCTCCAGATCGAGCAGCCCGGGGCCGGGGTGCCCGACGCGCGCGACGCGGTACGGATGCGCGCGCACCCAGCCGCGCGCGAGCGCGTAGCGCCAGGCGAGCGCGCCGAGCGCGATCGCGAGCATCGCCGCCAGCGCCGCGCGCAAGCCCGGACCCGCGAACGGCCACGCGTGCGCGACCGCCGCGACGAACGCAGGCGCGGTGACCGCGTGGACCACGCGCCAGCGCGCGTACGCTAGCCGGACCTGGAAGGTCGCGATCATCATTGCCATCAACAGCGCCAGCGCAAGCCAGCCCGCGCGCCCCGCGGCGCCCTCGCCCGGCGGCGTGGCGACGGCAGCGGCGGCCCGCCAGCCGCCCGCGTCGAGTGCCAACGCGGCCAGCGCCAGCGGGTGCGCGAGCACGGCGAGATAGGCCAGCGCGCCGCAGGCGTGATGCCACCAGTAGAGCCGGTCGAGCCCGCCCGCGGCGCGCTCGAGCGGGCCGAGCCTCAGCATCAGCACGAAGCTCGCGCACCACAGCGCGAGCGCCGCGATGCCGAGTGCCGAAGCCGTCGCCTGCATCCGCTCCTGCCGCCTTCCGCTAGGCTGCGCCAGCCGCGCGCAGCCGGCGCGCGAGCTGGCGAAGCATCCCGGCGAAGGCCGCAGCCCACGCCAGCAGCGCCGCCGCCAGGAACAGCGGCGGCAGGAAGCCCAGGAACCCGAATTCCATCGCCTGCGCCATCTCGTGCGTGCTCGCTGCGTACATGCCGAGCGGAAACACCGCGCCCCAGTACAGCGGGTCGTACCTGAGCGGAAAGCGCTTGTACACGTAGCG
>CALMSQ010000387.1:0-2765 GCA_937872345.1 uncultured Burkholderiales bacterium
GAGAAGTCGCCGGTGAAGTGCAGGTTGATGTCCTCCATCGGGACGACCTGCGCGTGGCCGCCGCCTGCGGCGCCTCCCTTCATCCCGAACACCGGCCCGAGCGACGGCTCGCGAAGGCAGATCACCGCCTTGCGACCGATGTGGTTCAGCGCATCGCCGAGCCCGACCGTGGTGGTGGTCTTTCCCTCGCCGGCCGGCGTCGGGCTGATCGCGGTGACCAGCACCAGCTTGCCGTCCTCGCGGTCGCGCAGCGAGGCGAGATAGTCGAGCGAGATCTTGGCCTTGTAATGGCCATGCGACTCGACGTGCTCTTCGGGAATTCCGAGTTTCTCGAGGGCGATGCGCGAGATGCGCTGCATCTTCGCGGCCTGCGCGATCTGGATGTTCGAGGACACGCTCTAGAAGTCGGAGTGCATGGCGCCCACGGGAATGTCGCCAGGGTGGAACGGGGTGACCTGGTAGACGTGGTAGTTCAGCCAGTTCGCGAACAGGAGGTTCGCGTGGCCGCGCCAGCGCACCTGCGGAGCGCGCGACGGATCGTCGTCGGGGTAGTAGTTCTTCGGCACGTCGATCGGCAGGCCCCTGGCCACGTCGCGGTCGTACTCGGCCTTCAGCGTCAGCGGGTCGTACTCGGAATGGCCGGTGACGAAGACGTGCCTGCCGTCGCTGGAACCGACGATGTACACGCCCGCCTCGTCGGACTCGGCAAGGATCGCGATTTCGCCCACCTTGTCGATGTCGGCGCGGCGCACCTCGGTGTGCCGGGAATGCGGCGCGAGAAAGACATCGTCGAAGCCGCGCATCAGTCGATCGGTGGGCGCCAACGTGCGATGCTCGAACACGCCGAACATCTTGCGCGGCAGCGGGTGCTTCGGGATTCCGTAGCGGCGGTACAGCGCCGCCTGCGCGCCCCAGCAGATGTTCAACGTCGAGGACACCGCGGTCTCGGCCCAGTCGATGATCGCGGCGATCTCGGGCCAGTAGTCGACTTCCTCGAAGGGCATCTGCTCGACCGGCGCGCCGGTGATGATCAGCCCGTCGAACTTCTGGTCGCGCACACGCTCGAAGGTCGTGTAGTGCTCGAGCAGGTGCTCGGCGTCGACGTTCTTCGATTCGTGGGTGGCCGTGTGCAGCAGCGTCACGTCGACCTGCAGCGCCGAGTTGCCCAGCAGCCGCAACAGTTGCGTCTCGGTGGCGATCTTGGTCGGCATCAGGTTGAGGATCGCGACGCGCATCGGACGGATGTCCTGGCGCGCCGCCCTCTCCTCGCCCATGACGAACACGTTCTCGCGCTCGAGCGTGGCCCGGGCGGGAAGCGTCGACGGGATCTTGACCGGCATGATCGCTGCTTCGGGACGCGGGGCGCGCGAGGCGCCCCGCCGCTGCCCCTCAGGCCCTGAGCGCCTGGTCGAGGTCCCAGAGGATGTCGTCGATGTCCTCGATGCCGATGCTCAGCCGCACGAAGTCGGGGCTCACGCCGGCCGTGGTCTGCTCGTCGGCCGTGAGCTGGCTGTGCGTGGTCGTCGCCGGGTGGATCGCGAGGCTCTTCGCGTCGCCGACGTTGGCGAGGTGGCTGAACAGCTGCAGGCTCTCGATGAACTTCTTGCCCGCCTCGACGCCGCCCTTGATGCCGAAGCCCATGATCGCGCCGCAGCCCTTCGGCAGGTACTTCTTCGCCCGCTCGTAGTCGGGGTGGCTCTTCAGGCCCGGGTACTTGACCCAGCCCACCTTCGGGTGCTTCTCGAGGAACTCGGCGACCGCCTGGCCGTTCTGCGTGTGCCGCTCCATGCGCAGGCTCAGCGTCTCGACGCCCTGGATCGTCTGCCAGCTGTTGAACGGCGACGCGCAGGCGCCGATGTCGCGCAGCACGTGCACGCGCGCCTTGATGGCGAACGGCGGCAGGCCCATTCCGACCAGGCTCGCGTAGACCAGCCCGTGGTACGAGGGGTCGGGAGTCGTGAAGTTCGGGAAGCGCCCGCTGGTCCAGTCGAAATTGCCGCCGTCGACGATCATGCCGCCGATGCTGGTGCCGTGGCCGCCGATGAACTTGGTCGTGCTGTGGACGACGACGTTCGCGCCCCACTCGACGGGACGGAACAGGTACGGCGTGGCGAAGGTATTGTCGATCATCAGCACGATGTTGTGCTTCTTCGCCATCGCCGACACTTCCTCGATCGGAAACACCGCGATGTCGGGGTTGCCAAGCGTCTCGCCGTAGATGATCTTCGTGTTCGGGCGGATCGCGCGCTCGAAGTTCTTCGGATCGGTCGGGTCGACGAAGGTGACCTCGATGCCGAGGTTGCGCAGCGTGTGGTTGAACTGGTTGTAGGTGCCGCCGTAGAGCCGGCTGCTGCTCACGATGTGGTCGCCCGAGTTGCACAGCGTGAAGATCGCCTGCGCCTGCGCGGCGTGGCCCGAGCTGGCCGCCAGGCCAGCGACGCCTCCCTCGAGCACCGCGATGCGCTGCTCGAGCACGTCGGTGGTCGGGTTCATCAGCCGCGTATAGATGTTGCCGAGTTCCTTGAGCGCGAACAGGTTGGCGGCGTGCTCGGTGTCGCGGAACTGGTAGCTGGTCGTCTGGTACAGCGGCACCGCGCGGCTGCCCGTCGTCGGATCCGACTTCTGGCCGGCGTGCAGTTGCTGGGTGGCAAAGGCGAACTTGCGTGCTTCGGTAGCCATCGAACGTCCCCTCGGTGTTGGTGTGGGTCGAGAACGGATCAGACGCTCGCCAGTTTAGCCGGGTCGCCGGGTCTGCGGGATAGCCA
>CALMSQ010000388.1:0-2386 GCA_937872345.1 uncultured Burkholderiales bacterium
AGCGCGTCGGCGCCGTCGAGCTGCAGGCTCATCCGGGCCGGCGCGACGAACGAGCGCAGCGTGAGCAGCAGGAACCCGACGCCGAAGACGACCAGCCCGTACAGGAACGTGTCGTTGTCGAGCACCGGCACGTAGTTCGACATCACCGGCGTCGCCGCCCCGGTGAACGGCGCCACCGCCATGAACAGCGTGCCGAGCCCGGTGACCCACAGCGCGAGCCAGCCGAGCCAGAGCGAGCGCGGCGACGTGTCGATCGTCCAGAGCATGCCCGCCATCGACACGAACCAGACCAGCACCGAAAGATCGACGTGCACCACGAGCGCGACCCGGAAGAAGTCGCCCGCCGGGACCAGGTTGGCGAAGAACGGCGTGCGCGCGAGCACCAGCAGGATCGAGAACACTCCGGCGCCGATCAGCGCGGCGACCCCGAGCAGCAGCCATCCGGCAGCGATCGAACGCTGCTCGGTCGTGGGAACGGCGACGTCGAAGCGATCGTCGCGGGCGCTCGCCGGCGCGCCGGCGATCTGGCGGGGCAAGCCCGCGGTCGGTGCCCCGCTCATCGGATCACCACCCCGCCCTGGTCGGGGATGAAGTCGATCAGCACGACCTGCCCCGGCACGACGGTCAACCGCCGTTCGCCCTCGTGGTTGAAGCCCTTGACGCGGACGTCGTCGTTGAACTGCACGCGCAGCTGGTGATCACCGGCCGCGATGGGCAGGCGGCGATAGCCGCTGGCCGCGCCGTCGCGCCGCAGCCCGGCGGGCTGGAACGTCTCGTCGTAGAGCAACTTGCCGTCGAGCTCGACGCGCACGTGCACCGGCGAGCGCTCGCGCGGGCAGTCCATCTGCGCGCGCAACTGCGGCGGCAGCTTGGCGAGTTCTTCGGCCGTACGCGCCCGGCAGTCGGTCGCGAACTCGCCCGGATGCCGGAACGACAGGCGCAGCAGCGCCTCGTCGGGCGCGAGGTGCTGGTACGCCGGCGCAGTCGAGAAGTAGCCGATGAACGCAGCGAACAGCAGGTACAGGATTCCCTGTCCGCCGTAACGCAGCAGCGCGTTAGCCATGTCCGTGTTCTCCGAAAGTGCGCCGGCGATGGTCGCCGGCCTTCGCTGCCAACCCTGCCGCGGCGAGCCGCGACCCGAACTCCTCGATCCCTGCGTCGAGCGCAGCGCCGTCCTCGCGACCGGCAGGGATCACCATGACCCGCGCACGATCGACCGCGCGGCGCAGGCGCGGTTCGCGACTGCCCGCGATCCGCTCGATGGTCCATCGTACCCCGAAGCGGTACTCGCAATCCCCCATCGCGCACGTGGCCACGACGACGCCGGCGGCGCCGGCGCGCAGCCCGTATTCCACGAACGAAGGCGGCAGCATCCCGGCGCAAGGCAGCTCGAAGTCCAGCACCCCGTCGCGCACGGCCGGCCGCGCACCGTGCCGGCACGAGAACACCAGCGTCGCCCCGGCGGCGCCGGGTTGCCGGAACACGGCCTCGATCTCGTCGCGCAACGCGCCCACCGTCAGGCCCGGGAGGTCGATGCCGCTCACCAGCCGCACGCCCGGCCGGAACGGCACCGCCGACGGGCACGACCCCGCGCAGATGCCGCACGACGCGCATCGGTCGTCGTCGACGACGGCGATTTCGCCCTCGCCTCCAGGGTGCGGTGCCATCGCAATCGCGGCGAACGGGCAGTCGGCGAAACAGATCCGGCACCCGTTGCAGTGCTGCGGATCGACCCTCGCCGGCGCCGGTCGCGCGCGGCGGCCGAGCCAGGGCGCCACGCCCAGCAGCAGCGTGAGGCCGATGCTCGCGACCCAGACGGCGGCCGGCGAAGTCGCGTAGATCGCCGGCAGCGGCGCGAGGTAGAACCAGTCGATCGGCAGCGACGCGGGCAGCCGTTGCAGGTCGGCTGGCGGCTCCGAGACCGCGGGCATTGCAAGGGACAACGCGAGCATCGCACCGAGGCTCCACAGCGCCACGGCGCGGCTGGCTGCGGTCTGCGGCTGGGTAAGCCGCTGCACGTGCGCCCACATCAGCAGCAACAGCACCAGCGGCAAGCCGATGTGCAGGAACACCACCAGCGAGAACAGCCGGTCGGAGACCGCTCCTGCGGCGATGAAGTTGCGCACCAGTGCGGGGCCGAAGCCGGGCAAGGCACCGAACCACTCGGTGGTCGCCGTGGCAACGAACAGCGCCACGGTGTCCCAGACCATCCAGTAGCCGATCACGCCGGCCGCAACGGCCAGCCACAGCGTCGGCACGCCGCTCACCCACGAGTACCAGCGAAAGCCCCGAAACCGCCCGAGCGCCAACTCGCGCAGCAGGTGCAGGACGATCACGGCGACGAACGCGTCCGACGCGTAGCGGTGCAGGCTGCGCATCACGCCGC
>CALMSQ010000389.1:0-2829 GCA_937872345.1 uncultured Burkholderiales bacterium
AAGCGGCGATCCATCACGTGCGCGAAATAGGCCCGGATCTCGTCCGCGCCGGCGAGCTCGTAGTAGCCGGCATTCGTCCCGGCCACGTCGATGGCGTCCTGCCCGAGCGGCACCGAGCTGACCCCGTAGAACGTGGAAGGCTGATGCAGGCGGACGTACGGATAGGCGTCGATCCAGTGTCCGCCGGGCGCGTGGCGGCGATCGACGATCGTGACCGTCGCATCGGAATGGTCGAGCAGCGCGTCGGTGAATGCCATTCCGGCGGCGCCGGCGCCGACGACGAGGTAGTCGGTTTCGAGCTCTTCGTTCATCGATGGGTCATCGTGGTCGTCGGGGTGGAAGGTGTGCCTGACGCTCGAACCGGGCGGCTGCCGCCGCGAAGCCGCCTGGCCCTCGAGACGGATGATGAACCACGCCGAGGCGGTGGCCAAGCGGGTCGACGGTGGAAGACTTGACAAACCACCAATCTGGCACCATAATGCAACCGTCAACGAGGTGCAGCGATGCCGACGACCCTGACCCTGAAGAACATCCCGGACGAGGTGTACGAGCAGCTCAAGGCGTCCGCGCAGGCCCACCGGCGAAGCCTGAACAGCGAGGCCATCGTGTGCCTGGAGTCGGTGTTGATTCCAGGGCGTGTTGCCGTGAGCGAGCGGCTGGCCAGGGCTCGGGCGCTTCGCGCCGCGCTGCCGAAGGCGAAGTTCCGGGCCAAGGACATCGACGCCTACAAGCGCGAGGGCCGGCAGTGATCGTCGTGGACAGCAACGTCATCGCCTACCTGTACCTGCCGGGCGACTACACCGGGAAGGCCGAGAGATTGCTGGAGCACGATGCGGACTGGGCTGCACCGCTGCTTTGGCGAAGCGAGTTTCGCAATATCCTGGCTGGCTACATGCGGCGCAAGAAGCTTGCGTTCGAGGCGGCGCGCGACGTCCAGTCGGAGGCCGAGAGCTTGATGGCCGGAGCCGAGCACGAGGTCGACTCGCGCATGGTGCTCGAGCTCGTACGCGACAGCGATTGCTCGGCCTACGACTGCGAGTTCGTGGCCTTGGCGATGTCGCTCGGCGTGAAGCTCGTGACGATGGACGCCAGGCTGCTGAAGGCTTTCCCCAGGCACGCAGTAGCGCTCTCCGCCTGCTGACGCTCGAGCTCGAGCGCGCGCTATGGGCGAAGCTCGGGCGCGACCCGCTCGGCCGATTCCTTGCCCAGGGGCGGACGGTTCTTGCGATAGGAGTTCTTCAGGGCGATCTTTCCGTCCCGGAACGTGAAGAGGTCGCAACCGTGCACTTCGACGCGAGTGCCGTCTGCGCGGGTTCCGGTGAACGTCCACTCCGATACGCCGCGATCGCCGCTCACGAAATGCCGGGCGCCCCCCCAGTGGGCATCGGGGAAGGTCGCCCAGACGTCCTCGAAGCCGGCTCGCACGGCCTGGCGACCCGCGTACCGGGTGCCGCAGACCTCGGGGCCTGCCGAGGCCTCGAAGACGCAATCCTCGGTCATGAACGACATCAGGGCATCGACGTCGTGGCGATTCCACGCATCGGCGAAGGCCTGCAGAACCTCGGTGGTAACTGCGCGAATCACGTCCGCCATGATCCAGTCCCTCCTTCGGTCCGTTCGCCGATGCGCATGGGCCCCGACGTTCGACGCGAGGCGCTCGCGGCGCCCGGCCAGCCTAGGCGGAAGTGTATTGCGCCACCGCGATGACAACGGGAAGCACGAGCTCGGGAATCAGGTAGGCAAGCCAGACCCCGGCAGGCTCGGGCAGACCCACCTTGCCGATCGAGACGAGCCTTCCCAGGCCCGCGAGCAGCACACCCAGCGCAAGCAGGTACACCAGGAAGCCTTGCTGGCGAATCGTGATGGCTGCCCAGAGCGAAATGAGGCCGGTCGAGAAGTACACCCCGGCCATGAACCGGTGAACGTTGTCCAGTCTCGGGGACGTGTCGGGTTGGCCGAGCACCAGCTGGAGCGCGCCGCCGAACAGGGCGATGGCGGCGACGACGAACAGGCAGACCTGAACAATGATCTGGCTCGTGCTCAGTGCGGTCTCAGCCATTTCGGGTGTACCTCCCGTTCGGACTGGCATGCGAGATGACCTGGCTACGGGCCGAGCATATCCCGCAGGGCAAGGCATCGGTCGAGATATCCCCTGGCGCCGGCCGCCTGGAACACGTTTTCGGCCGCGCTCAGTTCCATTCGCGCAGCGCCGTGGTCGCCTTGCCTTGCGAGCAGTTCGGCCAGGCGCAGGCGAATCCGCGCCGCCTCGATCACGGCGCCCTGCTGCTGCAGCACCTCGCGCGCGCCATGCATGCAACGTTGCGCTTCTTCTGTCCGGCCGTCCAGCCAGGCCAGTTCGGCGCGCGCGTGCAGGACCTGGGCGGCCGTCACGCCGGATTCCGGCACGCGCGATTCCGTGTCGAGCTCGTGGAGCAGCGCCCGAGCCTTCTCCCGCTGCCCCAGCATCGCGGCGATCTGCGCCGCGTGGGCCAGGTAGCGGGCCTTGCGTTCTCCGGCCACCCAGTTGCTCATCGTGGCGGCGCGTTCGAGACCACGGATGGCTTCCTCACCGCGTCCGCGCAGATGGAGCAGCTCCGCATAGCCCGGATAGGGATCCCACCCATGCTGGTAGGCATGCTGGAAGCAGCGTTCCGCCTCGTCCATTTCGCCGAGCGCCAGGTGCAGGTCTCCCGTCAGGCGATACGCATCGCCCAGCGCCCATGGCGCGCCGAGTCGAACGAGCGGGTCGGCGCGGCGGATCGTGTCGCGTGCGTGATCGAGCTTGCCGGACATGGCGTAGATCTCCGCCTGGTGCACGAGGCAGGCGCC
>CALMSQ010000390.1:0-1581 GCA_937872345.1 uncultured Burkholderiales bacterium
CTCACGAAGCCGCTGTCGTACATGGACTTCCTGAACCTGTGGAAGGACGCGAGCCTGATCCTCACCGACAGCGGCGGGCTGCAGGAGGAAACCACCGCGCTCGGCATCCCCTGCGTGACGCTGCGCGAGAACACCGAGCGGCCGGTGACGGTAGACGAGGGCACGAACACGATCGTCGGCGTCGATCCGGCGAGAATCGTCGCCGCAGCCGACGCGGTGCTGGCCGGGCAGGGCAAGACGGGGCGGCGGCCGCAGTTCTGGGACGGCAGGGCCGCCGAGCGGATCGTGGAGACGCTGGCGCGAGAACTCGCGAGGGCATAGCCGATACGCATCGGCCGTCCGTCGAATGGCCGGCCACGTCGCTGTCCGCTATAACGACACCAGGGTGGCGGCGAGACAGGCGATTCCTGACCGACACCCGCATCGCGCTCGAGCGATGCCGGGCGCAACAGGCCGTCTGCGAGTGGCTTTCGCAGTATACCAAATCGGTATATCATTCGATGCACGTCATTGCGAAGCCCATCCTGATCGAGTTCTGGCGACAGCACCCTGATGCCGAGCGTCCGCTGATTGCCTGGTACCGCGTCATGAAGAGCAGCACCTTCACCGATTTCAACGACTTGCGCACGACGTTCGCCAGCGCCGACTATGTGGACGGACTGACTGTGTTCGACATCGGGGGAAACAAGTACCGGCTGATCTCCTCCATTCACTACGACCGGCGCAAGGTGTATGTCCGTGCGGTGCTTGGCCACGAGCCGTACGACCGCGGAAAATGGAAACGGACAAGGATGAATTGATGGCTCATGCGCGCAGGCCGGCGTCTCGACCGCAGGCGATCCTTCGGGCCTGGATTGCCCTCGGGGAGGCGGTCGGCGTTACCTCGGTACGCACCGCCGACGACTACGCCCGGGCGCGAGCGACCATCGAGCTTCTGCTGGACGAGATCGGCCACGACGAGAGTCACCCGCTGGCCGAAGTGCTCGACTATCTGGCTGACCGGGTTGCCGCTTACGAGGAAGAGCACGCTCCCATTCCCGAGGCCGAGCCGAACGAGGTGCTGCGCATGCTGATGAACCAGCATGGCCTGAGACAGGAAGATCTCGCCGACTGCGCTCCCCAAGGTCGGATCTCGGACATCCTGAGCGGAAGGCGCAGCGTCAGCAAGGAGATTGCAAGGAGGCTGGCGCGACGGTTCAAGGTGAGCGCGGCCGTGTTCCTTTGAGAGCGTTTGTCGCCCGAAAGCCGCCGTCAGAGTCCGGTGAGCCGCACCGACTCGATCGCCTGCTCGCACACCGGCCGCGCCCGCTCGAAGAAATAGCGCGTCAGCGCCTTGCAGCTCGCCCAGAACATCTTCGACTGGCCCTGCGTGCCGGCGACGAGCCGCTCGTACTGCACGCCCGCCTCGGTGCGCTCGCTGACGCGCAGAAGGAAGGCAGGCCGCCCGTCGATCCGCGTCTCGCCGGCCGACTTCAATTCGAGCGTCGATCCCTTGCTGCCGGCCCGGATCTCGGCGAGCACCAGTTCGCCGAGTTCGCGCGGGCTGGTCTGCGGCGTGGCCTTGCCCTTGGTCAGCGCAAA
>CALMSQ010000391.1:0-6316 GCA_937872345.1 uncultured Burkholderiales bacterium
CCGAACGCGATCGTCGCCACCATCACCAGGCCGTCCTCGCGCAGGAAGCGCGCCTGGTGCGCGCTGCGCGTGGCGTTGTCCAGCCCGGCGTGGTACGGGAGCGCGGCGACCCCCTGCGCCGTCAGCCACTGTGCGATCTCGTCGACCTTCTTGCGCGACGCGCAATAGACGATGCCGGCTTCGCCGGCGTGCGCGCCGGCGACGAAGTCGAGCAGCTGGCGCTTCGGGTCGATCTTCTCGACGATCCGGTAGCGGATGTTGGGCCGGTCGAAGCTGGAGACGAACTCGCGCGCCGACTGCAGTGCGAGCTTCGTGACGATTTCCCGGCGCGTCAGGGCGTCGGCGGTGGCGGTGAGCGCGACGCGCGGCACCCGGGGCCAGCGCTCGTGCAGCACGGCGAGCTGCAGGTACTCGGGGCGGAAGTCGTGGCCCCACTGCGAGACGCAATGCGCCTCGTCGATCGCGAACAGCGCCAGCTTCGCGTGGTCGAGCAGCTCCAGGCAGCGCGGCGCGAGCAGGCGTTCGGGCGCCACGTAGAGCAGGTCGATCTCGCCGGCCGCGACGGCGCGCTCGACCGCCGCGGCTTCGCGCGCGCCGAGCGACGAGTTGAGGAAGGCGGCGCGCACGCCGAGCTCGCGCAGGGCCTCGACCTGGTCCTGCATCAGCGCGATCAGCGGCGAGATCACCACGCCGACACCTTCGCGCAGCAGCGCCGGGATCTGGTAGCACAGCGACTTGCCGCCGCCGGTGGGCATCAGCACCAGCGCGTCGCCGCCGCAGGCGACGTGCGCGACGATGTCCCGCTGCGGGCCCCGGAACGACGGATAGCCGAAGACGCGATTGAGGATCGCGAGCGCGTCGCGATCGATCGAGGCGGGATCGTCGGGGGTCATGAGGCGGCCGAGTTTACCGGCCGCGGCTCCGGACCGCGACTCGGCCGGAAGTCGCTCGGCCGTTCGGGGCTCAGCGCGGTGCCGGCGGGCGCCCCGCGCACACCGCGCATTCGGGGTCGCGCGGCACTTTCACGTCGTGCCAGTGCATCGTTCGGGCGTCGAGCATCAGCAGGCGCCCGACGGCCGGCGTGGCGAAGCCGCCGGCCAGCTTCAGCGCTTCGGCGGCCTGCATCGTGCCGACGATGCCGGTCAGCGGGGCGAACACGCCCATCGTCGCGCAGCGCACCTCCTCGATGTCCTGCCCCTCGGGAAACAGGCAGTGATAGCAGGGGGAGTCGTCGCGTCGCGTGTCGAACACCGCGACCTGCCCGTCGAAGCGGATCGCGGCCCCCGACACCAGCGGCTTGCCGAGCGCGACGCAGGCGCGATTGACCGCCTGCCGCGTCGCGAAGTTGTCGCAGCAGTCGAGCACGACGTCGGCGCGCGCGACCGCGTCGGCGAGCGCTTCGCCGTCGAGGCGGCGCGCGATCGCCTCGACCTCGATGCCCGGATTGATCTCGAGCATCGAGCGCCGCCCCGATTCGGCCTTCGGCTGGCCGACCCGGTCCTGGCGATGAAGGATCTGGCGCTGCAGGTTGGTGAGGTCGACCGAGTCGTCGTCGGCGAGGAGGATCCGGCCGAGCCCCGCGGCCGCGAGATACAGCCCCGCCGGCGACCCGAGCCCGCCCGCGCCGACGACCAGCGCCGTGGCGCCGAGCAGCCGCTCCTGGACGTCGACGCCCATGTCGTCGAGCAGGATGTGGCGGCTGTAGCGAAGCAGCTGTTCGTCGTTCATCGCTCGGCCGATCGGCGGTGCCGATGCCACCGGCGGCGGGCGGGAGCGCCGCGCCGCCGACCTCCGCCCGGCCCCGGCCGGGCGGTAACAGGCGTCACTTGGAGTCGGAGGCCTTGGCGTCGGGCGAGCCGGGCAGCGACTCGTCTTTCGCCTTGGCGATCACTACCGGCTGCCCCTTCAGGAAGTTCAGCGCCTGCTTGAGCTGGTAGTCGTCGGCCGAACCGAACTCGATCGGCTTGCGGTCTTTCGGCGGCTGCGTCGCGTCGGTCGGCTTCGGGGCGGTGGGCTGGCCTTCCTGGTCCTTGTCGTTCGTCAGGTGACGGTTCAGGTCGACCTCGCGCAGCCGGAACGCGCTGAGGTCGCCCTCGGGCGTCTCCTCGACGAGGTAGTCGGGGGTGATTCCCTTGGCCTGGATCGAGCGGCCGTTCGGCGTGTAGTAGCGCGCCGTCGTGAGCTTGATCGCGGTCGTGTTCGACAGCGGCAGGATCGATTGGACCGAGCCCTTGCCGAAGGTCTGCGTGCCCAGCAGCACGGCACGCTTGTGGTCCTGCAACGCGCCCGCCACGATCTCGGAGGCCGAGGCCGAGCCCGCATTCACCAGCACCACCATCGGCGCGGTCTTGGCGGCGGCCGGCAGCCGACGCAGCACGTCGTCGCGGGTGCCGCGCAGGTAGTCCTCGGGGCTGGCGATGTACTTGCGGCGGGCGTCCTCGGTGCGGCCGTCGGTCGTGACGACGGTGGCCTTCGGCGGCAGGAACGCCGCCGACACGCCGACCGCGCCGTGCAGCAGGCCGCCCGGGTCGTTGCGCAGGTCGAGCACGATGCTGTTGAGCGCGTTCTGCTTCGCGAGCCCTTCGAGGTGCTTGACCAGGTTCTCGACCGTGTGCTCCTGGAACTGCGTGATCCGCACGTAGCCGATGCCCGGCTCGAGTACCTTGGAGCGCACCGACTGCACCTTGATCACGTCGCGGATGATCTGCAGCACGATCGGCTGCGGCTCGCCCTTGCGCGAGATCGTGAGCGTGATCGGCGTCTTGGGCTTGCCGCGCATCATCTTGACCGCGTCGTTGAGCGACATCCCCTTGGTAGGCTTGTCGTCGATGCGCACGATCAGGTCGCCGGCCTTCACGCCGGCGCGCGCGGCGGGCGTGTCCTCGATCGGCGACACGACCTTCACGAACCCGTCCTCGGTGCCGACCTCGATGCCGAGCCCGCCGAACTCGCCCTGCGTGCCGACCTGCAGCTCCTTGAACGCCTCGGCGTCGAGGTAGGCGGAGTGCGGATCGAGCCCCGACAGCATGCCGTCGATCGCGCCGGTGATCAGCTTGCGGTCTTCGACCGGCTCGACGTAATTGGCCTTGATCGCGCCGAAGACGTCGCTGAATTGCCGCAACTCCTCGAGCGGCAGCGCGGCGCGGGGCTCGCGCTGGGCGACCGCCGTCAGGCCGAGGCTGATCAGCACGCCGGCGACCGCGCCGAGCGACAAGAGACCCAGGGGTTTGAGCTTGCCCTTCATCGATGGTCCTGTGGGCAGAGCGGCCGGCGATTCACCTCGCGCCGAGCGCCGTCTACCGAGCGATCGAGTATAAACCGCCCCTGCTTCGGGGGTGGCCGAGGGCCCACCCGGCCGGCGGGCATCGCCGACCGCCCGGACAGGCCGTTTGCGCGTTCGGGCGGTCGGACGCGCGGTGCGCCAAGGGGGGCGCGCGTTGCGCTCAGGCGGACGGGCGTGCCTTGCCCTGGGCGGCGACCGCGGCCATTGCCGCCTCGATCTCGGCCTGGTCGCCGAGGTAGTAGTGGCGAACGGGCCGCATCGAGTCGTCGAGCTCGTAGACCAGCGGCCGCCCCGTCGGGATGTTCAGGTGGACGATCTCGTCGTCGCCGATCCCGTCGAGGTGCTTGATCAGCGCGCGCAGCGAATTGCCGTGCGCGGCGACGATCGCGCGCTTGCCCAGCCTGATGGCTGGCGCGATCGTCTCGTTCCAGTACGGCACGACGCGGGCCACGGTGTCCTTCAGGCACTCGGTGCGCGGGATCTCGCTGGCGCGCAGCCCGGCGTAGCGCGGGTCGTTCTCGGCGCCCCGCGGATCGCCGGCGGGCAGCGGATCGGGGGCGATCGCGTAGGCGCGGCGCCAGACCAGCACCTGCTGGTCGCCGAAGCGCGCCGCGGTTTCCGCCTTGTTCAGCCCCTGCAGCGCGCCGTAGTGCCGCTCGTTCAGGCGCCAGTCGTGCACGATCGGGATCCACATCCGGTCCATTTCGTCGAGCACCGTCCACAGCGTGCGGATGGCACGCTTGAGCACCGAAGTGAAAGCGAGGTCGAAGTCGAACCCTTCGGCCTTCAGCAGCTGGCCGGCGCGACTGGCCTCGGCGCGGCCGGTTTCGGTGAGGTCGACGTCGGTCCAGCCGGTGAACCGGTTCTCGAGGTTCCACTGGCTTTCGCCGTGGCGAAGCAGCACGAGCTTGTAGGTCATCTGTGGCGATCGGCGGGGACGAACGAACCGCTATTCTATAATTCCCTGTTTCCCCAACCGAACCTCGACCCGTGGAATTCGTCACCGAAAACATCGTCCTGATCGCGATCGCCTTCGTCTCCGGCGCGATGCTGGTCTGGCCGATGGTCATGCGCGGCGCCTCCGGGCCGTCGCTGGACACGCTCGGCGCGACGCGCCTCATCAACGACACCGGCGCGATCGTCCTGGACGTCCGCTCGCCGGCCGACTTCTCGGGCGGCCACCTGCCGAACGCGCGCAACATCCCCATGGCCGAGCTGGAGAAGCGCCTCGGCGAGCTGCCCGCGGACAAGCCGGTGCTGCTGTGCTGCGCGAGCGGGGTCACGTCGAACCGCGCCGCGGGCATCCTGCGCAAGGCCGGCCGCAAGGACGTCTTCAACCTGGGCGGCGGCGTGCAGTCGTGGCGGCAAGCCGGCCTGCCGGTCGTCAAGTAAGGGCAGGAGAGCGCTCGATGTCTTCACGGGTCCTGATGTACTGCACCGCGGTGTGCCCCTACTGCGTTCGCGCCGAGCAATTGCTCAGGAAGCGCGGCGTGAGCGAGATCGAGAAAGTGCGCATCGACCTCGATCCCTCGCAGCGCGAGACGATGATTGCCCGCACGGGACGGCGCACGGTCCCCCAGATCTACATCGGCGAGCGGCACGTCGGCGGGTTCGACGACCTGGCCGAGCTCGACCGCGAAGGCGGGCTGGTCCCGCTGCTGCAGGGCTAGCGGACGCGGCCCGCATCGCGCGGCCGCGGCGCGCAGCCCGCCCCCTCCAACCATCCAGTCGGCCGCCAGCCGGCACCCTTCGAGGAACACTCATGAGCGACCAGGCGCAAGCCCCCGTCTTTGCCATCCAGCGGGTCTACCTGAAAGACCTCTCGCTCGAGATCCCCAATGCGCCGCGCATCTTCCTCGAGACGCAGCAGCCGTCGGTCGAGATCCAGATGGACGTCGGCAGCGAGCAGCTCGTCGAGGGGGTCTACGAGTCGACCGTCACCGTCACCGTGACCACCAAGGTCGGCGACAAGACGGCGTTCCTGGTCGAGGCGAAGCAGGGCGGCATCTTCGAGATGCGCAACATCCCGGCCGAGCAGATGCAGCTGCTGCTCAACGTCATCTGCCCGAACATCGTCTACCCTTACCTGCGCTCGAACGTCGCCGACATGGTCCAGCGCACCGGTTTCCCGCCGATCCACCTGGCCGAGATCAACTTCGAGGCGCTGTACCAGCAGCGGCTGGCGCAGCAGAACGCGGAAAACCAGGGGCCGGGCATCATCCTGCCCGGCGGCGCGCACTGACGCGACGCCGGCCGGGCGCGCCCTGCGACCGATGAGCGACTGCGGGAGCCTGCGATGAACCACCTGTTGCATGCGAAGAAGGCGACCACGCGACGGCCGCGCGGCGGCGCGTTCGGGCGCGCGGCGATCGTCGCCGGGCTGTGCCTGGCCGCGGGCTGGCTGCCGGCGCGCGCGCAGGAGGCCCAGTACCGCGAGGTCGCCAGCGCGGCGGCGATCCTCTACGACGGACCGTCCGATCGCGCGCGCAAGCTGTTCATCGTCGTGCGCGGCACGCCGCTCGAGCTCCTGTCGACGCTGAACCAGTGGGTCAAGGTGCGCGATGCGAGCGGCGACGTCCTTTGGGTGCATCGAGGCGACCTCGCGGAGTCCCGGCACGTGGTCGCCAGCACGCTGGCGGCGATCCGCCGCACCGCGCAGGTCAACGGCGAACTCGTCGTGCAGGTCGAGCGCGGCGTGCTGCTCGAGGTGGTCGATGCGAGCGCGCCGGCCGGCTGGCTGCGCGTGCGCCACCGCGACGGTGCCACCGGCTTCGTGAGCACTGGCGAGGTCTGGGGTCGCTGACGGGGGCGCCGACCATGCGGATCGCGATCTTCGGGGCGGGCGCGTGGGGCACGGCGCTGGCGGTTCACGCGTCGGGGCGACATCCGGTGACGCTGTGGGCCCGTGACGAATCCCTGGTGGCGTCGCTGCGCCGCGACCGCCGCAACGAGCGCTACCTGCCAGGCGTGGATCTGCCGCCGCAGATCGAGTTCGCCGACGATGCCGCCGCGGCGTGCCGATGGCTCGACGCC
>CALMSQ010000392.1:0-5234 GCA_937872345.1 uncultured Burkholderiales bacterium
TGCCCTCGCCTTCTCGATGATCTTCGCCGCCGCGCTGGTGGTCTCGATCGTCGTACGCTTCTGGCTCGCCACGCGCCAGGTGCGGCACGTCGCACGGCATCGCGACGCCGTGCCGGCGCGATTCGCCGAACGCGTCCCGCTGGCGGCGCACCGCCGGGCGGCCGACTACACGGTGGCTCGCGTGCGCCTGGGCATGCTCGAGGCGCTGGTCGGCGCGCTGCTGCTGCTCGGGTTCACGCTGTTCGGCGGGCTGCAGGCGCTGCTCGACACGCTCGCCGCGTGGCTGCCCGACCATCCGTTCGTCCGCCAGATCCTGTTCGTCGCCGCGGTGGCGCTGATCGGCGCGCTCGTCGACCTGCCGATCGAGTGGTACCGGCAGTTCCGCCTGGAGCAGCGGTTCGGCTTCAACCGGATGACGCAACGGCTGTTCGTCGCCGACGCGCTCAAGGGCGCCGCGATCGCCGCGGCGCTCGGCCTGCCGCTGGTCGCGGTGGTGTTGTGGCTGATGCGCAGCGCAGGCGGACTCTGGTGGCTGTGGGCGTGGGCGGTCTGGGTGACCTTCAACCTCGTCGTCCTCGTGCTCTACCCCACCGTCATCGCGCCGATGTTCAACCGTTTCGAGCCGCTCTCCGACGCGACGATCCGCCAGCGCGTCGAGGCGCTGCTTGCGCGCTGCGGCTTCGCCTCGAAGGGCTTGTTCGTGATGGACGGCAGCCGTCGATCGGCGCACGGCAACGCCTACTTCACCGGCCTCGGGCGCAGCAAGCGGATCGTCTTCTTCGACACGCTGCTGTCGCGGCTCAGCGCCGACGAGATCGAGGCGGTGCTCGCGCACGAGCTCGGGCACTTCCATCACCGGCACGTGCTCGTGCGCATCGTCCTGATGTTCGCCGCGAGCTTCGCGGGCTTGTGGCTGCTCGGCTGGCTTTCGCGCCAGGGCTGGTTCTACCAGGGGCTCGGCGTCACGCCCGATGCCGGCGAATTCGAGGCGGCGGCGCTCGTGCTCTTCTTCCTCGCGTTGCCGGTGTTCACGTTCCTGCTGCAGCCGCTCTTCAGCTGGGCGTCGCGCCGGCACGAGTTCCAGGCCGACGCCTACGCAGCCACGCACGCTCGTGCGCAGGACCTCGCCAGCGCGCTGGTCAAGCTCTACGAGGACAATGCTTCGACGCTCACGCCGGATCCGATTCACTCGGCGTTCTACGACTCGCATCCGCCGGCGTCGCTGCGGATCGGCCGCCTGCAGGGGGCGTGATGAAGGCGCCAATACCCCGCCAGCAGCTGCTCGCCCGCAAGTCTCGACCCATCAGTGGCGAGCGCGCCTACACGGTCAGCGAGATCGAGGTTCAGCTCACCGAGCTGGCCGGCTGGAGCCTGCGCGACGGCGCGCTCGAGCGCAGCTACGCGTTCCGCGACTATTACGACACGATCGCGTTCGTGAACGCGCTGGCCTGGATGGTGCACGGCGAAGACCACCACCCCGACCTGCTCGTGACCTACAATCGGTGCACGGTGCGCTTCAATACCCACTCGGTGCGCGGCATCTCCGAAAACGACTTCATCTGCGCGGCCAAGTGCGATGCCGTCTTCGGCCGCGGCGGCAACTGAACTCGCGCGGATCGCGGCCAGCTTCGGCCGCCTGTTCTACGTGCGCTCGTGCGCGAATGCCTGGCCCGATCGCGTTGCGGTCACGCGCGGCAAGCGCACCGACTTCTGTGTCGGCGACGAAGTCGAGGTCCGGCTGATCGGCCCCGACCAGGCGGTCATCGAGTCGCTGCGCCCGCGGCGAACCGCGCTGCAGCGAAGCGACCGCTGGCGCAGCAAGCTGCTCGCGGCCAACGTCGACCAGGCCGGGATCGTCGTCTCCGGCGACCCGCCGTTCTCGGAAGCGCTGCTGATGCGCATGCTGATCGCGCTCGAGAGCGCCGGCATCGGCGCCGCGCTGATCGCCAACAAGTCCGATCTCGTCGAGGCGGCGCGCGCGATCGCCGGCCGGATCGCGGCGTATCGCGCGCTCGGCTACGAGGTGTTCGAGATCGCGGCCGGCGCGCGCCCTCGGGAAGCCCGCGAGCAGCTGGGCACCTGGCTCGCCGGACGCACGACGCTGCTGATCGGCCAGTCCGGCATGGGCAAGTCGACGCTCGTCAACACGCTGGTCCCCGACGCCGACCTGCGCACGCAGGCGATCTCGGCCGCGTTGTCGAGCGGTCGCCACACCACGACGTTCAGCCGCATGTTCGACGTCCCCGGCGAGGTCGCGCGCGACGCGCGAATCGTCGACACGCCGGGGTTCCAGAGCTTCGGTCTGGCGCACCTGTCGGAGTCGCAGCGCATGCACGCGATGCGCGAGTTCGCGCCGCTGCTCGGGCGCTGCCGGTTCAACAACTGCCGCCATCACGACGAGCCGGGATGCGCGATCCGCGACGCGGCCAGCCGCGGCGAGATCGACGCGCTGCGCTACCGGCTGTACCTGCGCATCGAGGCCGACGCGGACTGACTCAGCGCCCGAGCCAGGCCGCGATGGTGATCATCGCGAACAGGCTGATCCACAGCACCACCGAGCGCCAGACCAGCCCGACCGAACTGCGCAGGCCGCTCGCGTCGGGTTCGGCGCCCTGCCACTCGAAGCCCTGCTCGCCGGCGGCCCATCGCGCTTCGAGCGCCGGTTCCGCGACGCGCAGGCCGAGCGCCCCGCCTCCGGAAGCGAGCAGCAGCGCGCGCTGGTCGTCGGTGGTGCCCGCGGCCACCGCGCCACGCCAGCAGTACACCGCGTCCTCGAAGTTGCCGACGATCGCGAATCCGGCCGCCGACAGCCGCGCCGGCAGCCAGTCGATCGCCCGATAGGCGCGAGTGGCGAAGTACCCGTACGGTTCCTCGACCCGGCTGGCCCCCTCGGCCACGGCGCTGCCCCAGCGCCGCGCGAGCATCTCCGCGAAGCGGTACAGCACCGGCCCGATGGCGCCCGGCAACAGGATGTACCAGAACAAGGGCCCGAAGACGTGGCGATGCGCGGCCACCAGCGCGTGCGCGATCGCCTGGCGGCAGATCTCGTTGACCGGCGTCTCGCGACGCGGCCGATCGGACAGGTCGTCGGGATCGGCCTGGCTGAGCCAGCGCTCGAGCACGCGCCGCGCGCCCTCTGCGTCGTCGCTCGCGAGCGCGATCTGGATCTCGGTGAAGGCGTGACTGAATTGGCGGAAGCCGACCGTCAGGTAGAGCACCGCGACGTGGACGACGAACAGCGCGAGCGGGTGCAGCATCGTGGCGATCCACTCGAGCAGCGCGACGCCGCCGACGCCGATCGCGACGACGACGAGCCACCCGAACACCCCCTGTTGGCGCTCGCCGGCGTCGCTCGCCCCACGCACCAGGTCGGCCAGCGCGATGGCGGCGCGATGCACGGCGTTGTCGCCCGGCAGCGACCGGCCCTGCTCGATCAGCAGCGCGAAGATCAGTGCGACGAATCCCATCCCGTTCCAGGCCGGGCCGCTCAGGCCACGAGCAGACGATACAGGTTCCGCAGCATCGCCGCGGTCGCGCCCCAGATGAAATGCTCTTCGGCGGCGCCGGGCGGGCGATAGGGCATCGCGAAGAAGGTGCGCTCGCCCACGGCGAGCAGCACGCGGCGGCGCTGGTGATGGCGCGGATCCATCAGGAACGCCAGCGGCACCTCGAACACCTGGGCGACTTCCGCCGGGTCGGGCCGCGGGTCGAACCCCGGCCGCACCAGGGCCACGACCGGCGTCACGCGAAATCCGGTGCCGGTGAGATATTCGGGCAATCGGCCGATCACTTCGACGCGCGAGCGCTCGAGCCCCACCTCTTCGTGAGCCTCGCGCAGCGCTGCCTCGACCGGCGACGGGTCGCCGGGCTCGACGCGCCCGCCCGGAAACGCCACCTGGCCCGAGTGATGGCGCAAGTGCAGCGTGCGCTGCGTGAGCAGCACGGTCGTCCCCGCGGTGTGCGCGACGATCGGCACCAGCACCGCGGCGTCGCGCGGCGCGGACTGGTCGACGCGAAAGCGGTCGTCGGTCTGTTCGGGTTGCCACGACGGGGGCTTCGCGAAACGCCCGCGCAGAGCGTCGGGCCCCAGCCGTTCGGCGTGCACGGCCGGCAGCGCTTCGTCGACCTCCGCGACCGGCATGTCGCGCGGATCGAATCCGGGCAGCGCCGCCCACACGCCGGAAGGCGTGTTCGGCCGTTCGCCGCGATTGTTCGACTCGGTGTCCATGATCCGGAAAATACAACAGGGCGCTGGTCAGCGCCCTGTTGTGGAATCATCGCGCGGGTCAGCGCCCTGCAGGACCCTTCGCGCTGCTCAGCATCCTCACCCGAACGCGCGATGCGCGCAGCCCGGCTCGATACGGCGCACAAGGCGCCGCCGCAGCCCGAGCGGCGTCGCCGCGCCGCCGCGATCAGGCGCCCGTGGCGCCGCCGGCGCGCGCGGACTTGCCCGGCAGCTTTTCCTTGATCCGGGCCGACTTGCCCGAGCGATCACGCAGGTAATAGAGCTTGGCGCGACGAACGTCGCCGCGGCGCTTCACCTCGATGCTCGAGATCAGCGGCGAATAGAGCTGGAACGTGCGCTCGACGCCCTCGCCCGAGGAGATCTTGCGGACGATGAACGACGAGTTCAGCCCGCGATTGCGACGCGCGATGACCACGCCCTCGTAGGCCTGGACGCGCTTGCGGTTGCCTTCGACCACGTTGACGCTGACGATCACCGTGTCGCCGGGGGCGAACTCGGGGATGCTCTTGCCGAGTCGGGAAATTTCTTCCTGCTCGAGTTGCTGGATCAGATCCATGCCGGATGCTCCTGAATCCATCGTGCGCTGGCCGTTGTTGTCCGGAAGGTTGGAAGCACCGGGGCTTCGCAACCGGCGCTGGCGGCATCTGCGCCGCTGGCGCCGGACCGGTCTGTCGCCGGGCAGAGGATGGGGTTGATGCGGAATTCCGCAAAGCCTTGCATTCTAAGCCTTTTTCGGGTTGTCCGCCAAGCGCGCGGGCGCTGGCGGGGCCTCGGGCTCGTCCGCCCGGTCGGCCTGCAGCGACGCGAGGATCCGCTCGTCCTCGGCGCTCAGCCGGCCCTGCTCGCGGGCGCGCGCGATCAGCTCGGGTCGGCGCAACAGCGTCGCGCGCAGCGCCTGCTCGCGCCGCCAGCGCTCGATCCGGGCGTGGTGGCCCGACAGCAGGACCTCCGGCACGGGCACGCCCTCGAACACCTCGGGGCGGGTGTA
>CALMSQ010000393.1:0-6759 GCA_937872345.1 uncultured Burkholderiales bacterium
GCTCTGCAGGCGCCCGATGTCGTCCAGGTCGACGTTCGTGCACGCGTCGTCGACCGCTGCGGCGAGCACGCCGATCTGCTCGAAGATGCCCCGCGCGACGTTCACGGTCGCATCGTCGTTGCCCTGTCGCTGCGCCGCGCCGCGGTCAGTAGAATGCTTCTCAGCCATCTCGATCCCCTTTCGATCGTGGTGGTCAGGTCGGCCCGGTGGTTGCGTCACCGGCGCCGGCCGCCCAGAGCCCGGATCCGCCGGGCGCGGTCTTCCCGTCAGGCCGCCCTGATCGGAACGATCGTTGCCCCGCGCCGCAGCTCGTCGAGCCGATCGGCCCAGGCCTGCATCATCTTGCGACGCTGCGGCAGGTAGCGCGCGTGGTTGTACGCCGCGGACACCTGGTCGCGCTCCTGGTGCGCCAGCTGCAGCTCGACCCACTCGTGCACGAAGCCCATCTCGTGCAGCTCGGTCGAGGCGATGCTGCGAAAGCCGTGCCCGGTCATCCGACCCTTGAAGCCCATGCGCGCCAACGCCACGAGGATCGTGTTGTTGGACATCGGCTTCTCGTGGTCGCGCTCGCCCGGGAACAGCAGCCCAGCGCGGCCGCGGATCTCGTTCAGGCTGGCCAGGATCGCGATCGCCTGGCGCGACAGCGGCACGAGGTGCTCCGTCTTCATCTTCATGCGCTCGGCCGGGATCCGCCACAGCGGCGACTTGCCGTCGAGCCCCTCGAACTCATCCCAGCGCGCCCCGATCAGCTCGCCGGTGCGCACGAAGGTGAGCGCCATCAGCTTGATGGCCAGGCGCGTGTGCACGGCCCCGCCGTAGGCCTCGATCTTGCGCAGCAGCTCGGGCACTTCCTTGATCGACAGGCGCGCGTAGTTGCGCTTCTCGCGCGGCTTGAGCACGTCGCGCGGCCGGATGTCGGCCGAGGGACTGCGGGCGATGATCCCGCGCGCCACGGCCCACCGAAAGACCTGCCCGCAATACTGCAGCGAGCGCCGGGCGAGCTCGAGGGCCTCGCGCTTCTGGATCTTCTCGGCCATCGCGACCAGCTCGCGGGCCGTGATCTCGCCGATCGGCCGCGCACCGATCTCCGGGTAGACGTCGGCCTCGAGCCGGCACTTCACGTACTCCGCATGCCGCGGGCTCTGCGCATCGCGCCAGTGCGCGTACCAGCGCCCGGCAACCGCCTCGAAGGTGTTGTCCGCCTGCTCGCGCTCCTGGTCGGCGCGCTTCCGCTTGGCGACCACAGGATCGGTGCCGGCCTTCAGCGTCTTGCGCGCCTCGTCACGTGCCGCGCGCGCCGCCGCGAGCCCGATCGCCGGATAGATGCCGAGCGCCAGGCGCTTCTCCTTGCCCTGGAGCCGGTACTTCCAGAACCAGCGCTTCGACTGCGGCGAGACCTCGAGATACAGGCCTTCCGAGTCCGCATAGCGCGCACGCGGCCGGTCGGCTGGGCACTTCGCGTTGCGGCACTTCGCGTCGGTGAGCATGGGGGAACAGGCTCCGGGCTGCAGGTGGTCAAGGGGCCAGAAGGCCGCCTATTCCCCCGGATTGTTCCCCCAGTTCCCCCGGATGTCAACGAACGCACGCGAACCGATAGAAACAGAAAAGCCCTGATTTCTCAGGGCTTTCGGGTGATTTCTGGTCGCTTGCGAACCAGTGGAAACTAAATCCTGGCGTCCCGTAGGGGATTCGAACCCCTGTTACAACCGTGAAAGGGTCGTGTCCTAGGCCTCTAGACGAACGGGACTCGTCGTTGCTGCTGTTCGTTGTTCTTCTGTTCTACGTGGTGGAGGTAAGCGGGATCGAACCGCTGACCTCTTGCATGCCATGCAAGCGCTCTCCCAGCTGAGCTATACCCCCCCGAAGAGCCAGCGAGTATATGACACGACCGTAGCGAGGCGCAAGTCGTCTCGGGCCGCGTGCTAGACTCGATCGCGTTCCGGGCACGCCGGCGTTGCCGCGCGCGGCCCGCGCGGCCACCCTCCCCACTTCCATCCGGACCGCTCCGATGACCGCCAGGATCCTCGACGGCGCAGCGCTCGCCAAATCGATCCGCGCCGAGATGGCGCATCGCGCCGCCGCACTTGCTGCGCGCGGCCATCCGCCCGGACTCGCGGTCATTCTCGTCGGCGAAGACCCCGCGTCGACGGTCTACGTGCGCAACAAGGTCAAGGATTGCGAGGAATCGGGCATTCGCTCGACGCTCGACCGCATGCCGGCCGACACCAAGCAGGCGGCGCTGCTCGCGCGCATTCGCGCGCTCAACGACGATCCGGCCGTGCACGGCATCCTGGTGCAGTTGCCACTGCCGCCACAGATCGACACCCACGCGGTGATCGAGGCGATCTCGCCGGCCAAGGACGTCGACGGCTTTCACGTCGCGAGCGCGGGCGCGCTGATGACCGGCCAGCCGGGCTTCCGGCCGTGCACGCCGTATGGCGTGATGAAGATGCTCGAGCACGCCGGAGCCGTGCTCAGGGGCGCCGAAGCGGTCGTCGTCGGGCGCAGCAACATCGTCGGCAAGCCGCAGGCGATGCTGCTCTTGCAGGCCGACGCCACCGTCACCATCTGCCACAGCAGGACGCGCGACCTCGCGGCCCACACGCGGCGCGCCGACATCCTCGTCGCGGCGGTCGGCCGCGCGAAGATGATCACCGGCGACATGGTGAAGCCGGGCGCGATCGTCATCGACGTGGGAATGAACCGCGACGCAGCCGGCAAGCTCTGCGGCGACGTGGATTTCGACAGCGCGCGCGAAGTCGCGGGCTGGATCACGCCGGTACCCGGCGGCGTCGGCCCGATGACGCGGGCCATGTTGCTGGTGAACACGATCGAGGCGGCCGAGCGCGCGGCCCGATGAGCGACGCTGCAAGCCGCACGTCGCACGTGCGACGAACCGACCGATCGAACCGATGGACGAACCCCTGACGATGCAAGCCCCCGCCCCCGCCGCAACGACCGCCGTCACCGTCAATCCGCTGCTCGACTTCTCGGGCCTGCCGCGCTTCGCGGAATTCGACCCGGCGCTGGTCACGCCCGCGATCGACGACCTGCTCGCCAACGCGCGTGCCACGCTGGCTGCCGTCACCGACGCGGCGACGCCGACGACCTGGGACGCTTTCGTCGAACCGCTCGAAGACGCTACCGAGCGGCTCGGCCGCGCGTGGGGCATCGTCGGGCACCTGAACGGCGTCGCCGACACGCCGCCGCTGCGCGAGGCCTACAACGCCAACCTGCCCAAGGTCACCCAGTTCTGGACCGAACTGTCGCAACACGAAGCGCTGTTCGAGAAGTACAAGGCGTTCGCGGCGTCGACGCAGTACGCGCAGCTCTCGCCCGTGCGCCGGCGCATCGTCGACCACGCGCTGCGCGACTTCCGGCTCGGCGGTGCCGAGCTGAAGTCGCCTGCGCGCGAGCGCTTCGCCGAGTTGCAGGACCGGCAGGCCGCGCTCGGCCAGAAGTTCTCCGAGAACGTGCTCGACGCCACCAACGCGTTCAAGCTGCGCGTCACCGACCCGGCCGAGCTCGCGGGCCTGCACGCGGATGCCATCGAGGCCGCGCGCGAGGCGGCGCAGAGCGACGGTCACGAGGGCTGGACGTTCACGCTGCAGTTCCCGTCCTACCTGCCGGTCATGCAGTACGCCGCGCACCATCCGTTGCGCGAGCACATGTACCGCGCATATTCGACGCGCGCCTCGCTTAACGCACTCGCCCCCGAAGGCGAGGCGGCCGCGGCGCTCGACAACGCGCCGATCATCGACGAGCTGCTGGCGCTTCGCCACGAGGAGGCCGGCCTGCTCGGCTACGCCAACTTCGCACAGGTCTCGCTGGTGCCGAAGATGGCCGAATCGCCCGAGCAGGTGATGAATTTCCTGCACGACCTTGCCGCCCGCGCGCGTCCGTTCGCCGAGCGCGACATGGCCGAGCTGAGGCGCTTCGCCGCCGACGAGCTGTCGCTCACCGAGCTGCAGGCCTGGGACCTCGCCTTCGCCAGCGAGAAGCTCAAGGAGGCGCGCTACGCGTTCTCCGACCAGACGGTGAAGCAGTACTTCCAGCTGCCGCGCGTGCTCGACGGGCTGTTCGGCCTGATCGAGCGGCTGTACTCGGTGCGCATCGCGCCCGACTCGGCGCCGGCCTGGCATCCCGACGTGCGCTTCTTCCGCGTCGAGCGCGACGGCCAGCTGGTCGGCCAGTTCTACACCGACCTCTACGCGCGCGCCTCGAAGCGCCCGGGCGCGTGGATGGACGACGCGCGCTCGCGGCGGCGCCGCCACGCCGCGCTGCAGACGCCGGTCGCTTACCTGGTGTGCAACTTCCAGCCGCCGGTCGGCGGACGGCCCGCACTGCTCACGCACGACGACGTGACGACGTTGTTCCACGAGTTCGGCCACGGCCTGCACCACCTGCTCACGCGGGTCGACGACCTCGCCGTGTCGGGCATCTCGGGCGTCGAATGGGATGCAGTCGAGCTGCCGAGCCAGTTCATGGAGAACTTCTGCTGGGAGTGGGACATCGTCGCGTCGATGAGCGCGCACGTCGAGACCGGCGCGCCGCTGCCGCGCGAGCTGTTCGACCGGATGCTCGCCGCGAAGAATTTCCAGAGCGGCATGGCGACGCTGCGGCAGATCGAGTTCGCGCTGTTCGACATGCGGCTGCACGCCGGCTTCGAGCCCCGCGGCGCGCGCAGCGTGCAGGACGTGCTCGACGAGGTGCGTCGCGAGGTTGCGGTGGTCGTTCCACCGTCGTGGAACCGCTTCCAGAACAGCTTCTCGCACATCTTTGCGGGCGGGTACTCGGCGGGGTACTACAGCTACAAGTGGGCCGAAGTGCTGTCGGCCGACGCCTATGCGGCGTTCGAGGAAGCCATGGCGCAACCGGACGCACCGGCCCGCGTGGCCGAGACGGGGCGGCGCTTCCTCGACGAGATCCTGTCGGTGGGCGGGAGCCGACCGGCCATCGACTCGTTTCGCGCGTTCAGAGGACGAGATCCCGAGCTGGATGCCTTGCTTCGCCATAATGGAATGGTCGAGGCATCCGCTCCGGAACCGTCCCATGCTTAGCCGCCAGACTGTCGTCGCCATCCCCGTTGCGCTTGCCGGTCTCGCATTGGCCGCCGCGATCGCCGCGCCCGTCGCGCACGCCCAGTACAAGTGGATCGGTGCCGATGGCCGCGTGAACTACGGCGACCGCCCGCCGCCGACCGACAGCCGCCGGATCGTGCGCGCGCCGACCGGCGTCCACTCTTCGGAGGCTCCGGCCAACGGCGACCCTCAGCTGCCCTATGCGTTGCGCTCGGCGACGAGCCGGTATCCGGTCGTGCTGTACACGTCCCCCGATTGCGAGCCCTGCGACATGGGCCGCGACCACCTGGCCCACCGCGGCGTCCCGTTCACCGAGAAGCGCGTCCAGACCGCCGCCGACGTGCGCGCGTTCAACAAGCTGCAGCCGGGCACCTCGCAGTTCCCGGTGCTGACGGTCGGCACCGACCGGATGGTCGGATTCGAAGCAGGAATGTGGAACCGGATGCTCGACGCAGCCGCGTATCCCCGCTCGTCGATGCTGCCGCCGAACTACCTGGCGCGCACGCTCGAGCCGATGAGCCCGCCCGAAGACAAGCCGAAAGCCAGCGCCGAGGCGGGCCGACCGAATTCGGCGCAGGCCGACGCAGACGTCGGCGGGTTGCTCATTCCGGCGCAGCAAGAGCGGTTCGAGAACCCGATCCGGTTCTGACGCGCGCCCGAGGCTGGTCCGGGGCCTCCGCGGGGGTCCCGTGCCCGGTGTGCGAGAATCCTGGCGTTCCCCGCCAGCGCCTTGCATGCTCTGGCTGGGTGTCGCGCGTCCATTGACCCCACCGAGATGAGCCATGAGCAAATCCTCGAAGCGCGATGAGACCCGCGCTCTGATTGCCCGAAGGCGATTCCTGGGTTCTGCGGCTGCGTCGCTCGGCACGCTGTCGGTGGCCGCGTGCGGCTCGGGAGGCGGGGCGTCCTCGGTCGTGGCAGGAACTGAAACCTCGGCCCCTGCTCCGGCTCCGGCTCCGGCTCCCGCTCCGGCCCCCGCGCCCGCCCCGGGGGTCACCACCGCCCTGGACTTCCCCGGCGACGCCTGGGTCAACCGCCAGTTCCACCGCACCCTGCCGGCCGACTCCATCCCCGACGCCTACCCCCTCACGCTCGTCATGAGCGTGCTGCCTCGCGACAAGGGCGTCACCTACCAGACCGGCTTCTTCCACGGCATCCGCGGCGACTTCGGCTCGGCCGGCGACCGCTTCTACGGCGCCGGCCCCTATCCTCGCGTGCCCCCCGGCGAAATGCGCTGGGAAATCGCCGCCAACGCCAGCGACTACACCGGCGACCTCATCCAGTACAACCGCTGGCATCGCCAGGCCTTCGTCGCCTGGGCCGACGCCTCCGGCAAGCATCACCGCTTCTACTACGACCTGCCCGACCTCTCCAAGGTCGTCGCCGTCGACCTGCCCACCTCCTATTTCCCCTCGAACACCTCCACCCAGACCCTCGTCTTCGGCGACGCCCCCTGGGATCACGTCACCGGCGGCGCCGGCGGCGGCGGCCCGGGCAGCGAACAGCTCAAAGGGCTCCTGCGCCGGCTCAAGGTCTTCACGACTCGGCTCCCCGTGGCCGACATGGTCAGCGAAGCGCTCTCCGACGACCTCGCCACGGCAACCGGCGCCGCCAGCATCTGGTACCTCAACGCCAACCCGCGCCCCGACGACCTCACCGACAAATCCGGCCGCGGACA
>CALMSQ010000394.1:0-3587 GCA_937872345.1 uncultured Burkholderiales bacterium
CAGGCCTCGCCCGCGCGCAGCGCATCGACGACGGCGCCGGCGTCGGTGATCCAGCTGCCGCCGAACAGCGTGACGCCGCGCGCGAACAGCGGGTCGGGCAGGCAGCCTGCGCCGGGCCCGATCATCGCCACCTGCGCGGCGTGCGCGCAGTGACGCAGGATGCCGTCGGCGGTGCCGTTGAGCAGCACCGAACTCGTGCAGAGCACCTTGTTGCACGACGCGAGCTCGGCTGCGTCGAGCGTGACGCGGTATCCGTCGTGCTCGCCGACGAGGTCCTCGCGCAGCTCGATCACGGTCACCCGCGCGCCGGCCGCGGTGCAGCGTCCGAGCAGCGGGCCGAACAGGCCGACCATGCCGACGTGGTCGCCCGCCCGCGGGTCGAGCTCGCCGATCGAGTCGGCACTGTCGGGCGCGACGTAGCCCACCCGGTCGAACACGCAGCGGCTCAGCGCGTTGATCGCCGCCATGCCCAGCGTTCGTCCCACCGCGTCGTCGCGCGCGTAGCCGCCGGCCAGCTGCAGCGTGTCGGCGCCGGCGAGTCGGGCGACGACGTCGCTGGCCCGCAGTTGCGCCCAGGTGTCGCCCAGCAGCACGAATGCGAGGCCCAGCGTGCCGTCCTCGAGCTCGAGCGCGCAGAACTCGCCGCGCCGGGTGTCGAGCGTCTCGGGGCGCGGCAGGTGCAGCGCGCGAACCCGCGGCAGGCGAACGCCCCCCGCGAAGCCCTCGAGCAGGGCGATCAGCTCGGCGGCAATGGTCGATCCGTTGGTCATCGGGACTCCAGTTTCGGGGGGGCTCATCGGCGCATCCGGCGGGCCATGATGCGCGCATAGCCGGCCGGGGCCAGCCGGGACAGCCACCACGCGATCCGCGCGGTCGCGCCCGGCAGGACGAGCCTGCGCTCGCGGCGCGCTGCCTCGTAGATGCGGTCGGCGATCTCGGCGGGCGTCGCCGTCCTGCCGGCGATCGCCTTGGTGCCTCGAAACGGGTGGCCCTGCGGATCGAGCGCGTGCCGGTCGATGTCGGTCGCGATGAACGACGGGCAGACCAGCATGACGGCGACCCCGGCGCCGGCCACCTCGCTGCGCAGGCTGTCGAAGAATCCGTGCAGCGCGTGCTTGCTCGCGGCATATCCGGTGCGGCCGACGAGCGGCGCGAAGCCGGCGACGCTGGAGATCGCGATGACCATGCCACGGCGCGCGAGCAGCTCGGGCAGCGCCGCGTGCGTGCAGTGCATGGCGCCCAGGAAGTTGACCGCCATCACGCGCCGGATCACGTCGGGGCGCGTCTGCGCGAAGTCGCCGTGGTGCGAAATGCCGGCGTTGCAGACCAGCAGGTCGAGGCCGCCGTGGTGCGCCGCACCGGCGAGGATCGCGTCGCGGCAGGCCGGCTCGTCGGTCACGTCGCAGGTCGAGCCGAAGACGGCGACCCCGGCGGCGCGCAGCGCGTCGAGGGTGTGCCCGAGTGCGGCGGCGTCGCGATCGAGCGCGACGATGCGCGAGCCGGCGCGCCCGAAGCGCTCGCACAGCGCACGGCCCAACCCTGCGGCCGCGCCGGTGACGACGACGGTGGCGCCGGCGAATTCGCGCATCGTCAGTCGCGCAGCTCGCGCGCCCGCAGCCAGAGGTCGAAGGTCTGCGCCGAGCTCAGGCGGGGCAGGTAGCCGAAGTCGTGCTTCAGGCGTGTGTTGTCGAGCACCGGCCGATAGCGCAGGAACCGCACCTGCTCGGGCCCGTACCGGGTCAGGCGGAGGCGCTTGAGCACCGCCAGCGCGGCCCCGAGCAGCGACGCCGGCAGCGTGACGCAGCGCTTGCCCAGCCGCTCCGCGATCTGCTGGATGGTCATCGCGCCGTCGCCGGCGAGGTTGTAGACGCCGGTGCGGTCGCTGCGGATCGCGTGCAGGATCGCGCCGACCACGTCCTGGTCCCAGACGAACACGAACGGGCTGTCCGAGCCGCGGATCGCGATGAGCCGCGGCTTCTCGAAGAGATCGGTGATCTGGTTGCGCGTGGCCTCGCCCAGGATCGTGCCGATCCTGAAGACCACCTGGAGCAGTTCCGGATGCTCGGCGCGGTAGCGCGCGAGCATCTCCTCGACCAGGCGCTTGTGGCACGAGTAGGCGAACTCGTCGTTGCCCCGCACCGGCTGGTCTTCGGTGATCCACGCCGGATTGTCGGCGTGATAACCGTAGGCCGCGCCGCTCGAGCTGACGACGATCTTCTTCACGCCGGCCGCGACGCAGGCCTCGAGCACGTTGCGCGTCCCGAGCACGTCGACCGAGTATTCGAACTCGCGCGTGCTGTCCCGGCCCGGGGTCACGATCGAGGCGAGGTGGACGACGACGTCGCAGCCGCGCATCTGCGCGGCCAGTTCGGGCGACCGGACGTCGGCCGTCAGGTAGCGCACCCCGGGCACGCGGCGCTCGGGTGGGCAGTCGCGGACGTCGGCCGCGACGACGTCGGCCGACGCCGCGCCGAGCGCGGCAACGAGCTGGCTGCCGAGATAACCGCCGGCACCGGTCACGAAGACGCGCGGGCCGCTCACGGTGCGGGTGCGGGTTCGGGTGCGGCTAACGGTGGCGGCCGGCGGCGCCACCAGGAAGCGAGCGCCATGCCGGTCAGGATGTGCCAGATGCCCCACCAGGCCGCCACGATCGCCATGCCGCCCATGCCGTCGAAGAAATTGAACACCAGCACCAGCCCGAAGCCGGAATTCTGGATGCCGACTTCGATCGAGGTCGCGCGGCAGTCGCGCTCGGGCAGGCCGGCGAGGCGGCCGCTCCAGTAGCCCACCAGCAGCCCGAGCCCGTTCATCAGGAACACCACGCCCACCACGCGCCCGACGTGGTGGATGAAATGCTGCCAGTTCGCGGCCAGCGCGCCGATCACGAACGCGCCGAACACCACCAGCGACAGCACCTTGAACGGCTTGTGGGCGCGGCGCGCGAATGCGGGGAACCAGTAGGCGACGCCCATCCCGAGCGCCGCCGGAATGCCCAGCAGGAACACGATCGCGCCGACCACTTCGAGCGGACTGAGCGCGACGGCGTGAAGCAACTGGTTGGTCGCGGGGTTCAGGCTGCCCCAGAACGCGAGATTGAACGGCGTGAAGAACAGCGAGCCCAGCGTCGAGAACGCACTGATCGTGATCGACAGCGCAGTGTTGCCGCGCGCGAAGTGCGTCATGAAGTTGGAGAGGTTGCCGCCGGGGCACGCGGCCACGAGAATCATCCCCAGCGCGATGCTCGGCGCGGGCTTCAGCAGCATGCCCAGCCCCCAGGCGACCGCCGGCAGCAACAGGAACTGGCCGAGCAGGCCGATCAGCGTGGCTCGTGGCGCGCTGGTGATGCCCGTGAAGTCGGACACCTTCATGTCCAGCGCCACGCCGAACAGCACCAGCGCGAGGATCACGTTCAGCGCGGTCAGCGACTCCGGGCTGAAGTTGAGCCGGACCAGGTCGATTTCGGTCATGCGGCGTCTCCGCTCGTCGGGCGCGTCGGGTCAGCGGCCCTTGGGTTCTTCGTGCATCTTCTTGAAGTGGATCAGGCCGGGCGCCCACATGTGCTTGACCGGATCGACGTCGACGTGGAT
>CALMSQ010000395.1:0-6449 GCA_937872345.1 uncultured Burkholderiales bacterium
ACATCCAGAACCTGCTCGCCGGCAAGGAGAGCCGGATCGGGCAGAAGAAGCGCTAGCGGTGCGGATCGGCGTCGACCGACCGACCCCTCAGACCGCCGGCAGCGCGTCGAGCGCCCAGCGCGGCCGCACCCTGAAACCGTCGATCGCCGCGCCGACGCCGGCAGTGGGCGTCGCACCCGCCTGCAGGCGCAACGCGCCGGCGAACGCGATCATCGCGCCGTTGTCCGAGCACAGCGCGAGTTCGGGAAAGTAGACGCGCAGGCGCGCCTGCGCCGAGGCGGCGGCGAGTTGCTCGCGCAGCCGCCGGTTGGCGCTGACGCCGCCGGCCACGACGAGGCGCTCGTGGCCCGTCTCGCGCACCGCGCGCAGCGACTTGGCCACCAGCACGTCGACGATCGCCGCTTCGACCTCGGCAGCGAGGTCGGCGCGCGCCTGCTCGTCGGGCAGGCCGCGCCGCACCGCGGTGAGCACCGCGGTCTTCAGGCCGCTGAAGCTGAAGTCGAGGTCGTCGGAGTGCAGCATCGGCCGCGGCAACCGGTAGCGTCCGGCGCTGCCGCTCGCGGCCAGCCGCGAAATCGCCGGCCCGCCCGGATAGCCGAGCCCGAGCAGTTGCGCGCTCTTGTCGAAGGCCTCGCCGGCGGCGTCGTCGAGCGTGTCGCCGAGCAGCGCATAGCGCCCGATACCGGTGACCGCCATCAGCTGCGTGTGCCCGCCCGAGACCAGCAGCGCGACGAACGGGAACGCGGGCGGATCCGCCGACAGCAGCGGCGACAGCAGGTGCCCTTCGAGATGATGGACGCCGATTGCCGGCACGCCGAGCGCGAACGCCATCGACGCCCCGACCCCGGCGCCGACCAGCAGCGCCCCGGCCAGGCCCGGTCCCTCGGTGTACGCGATCGCGTCGATCGCCGACACGTCGACGCCGGCCTGCGACAGCACCTGCCCGGTCAGTGGCAGGACGCGCCGGATGTGGTCGCGCGATGCGAGCTCGGGCACGACGCCGCCATAGCGCTCGTGCATCGCGGTCTGCGAGTGCAGCGCCTGGCCGAGCAGGCCGCGCTCGGTGCAATACAGCGCGATGCCGGTCTCGTCGCAGGAGGTTTCGATGCCCAGCACTTTCATCGGCCGAGTATCGCACGCGCGATCGCCTCGGCGGCGGGCGCGCCTCTTGCCCCGGCCGCCGTTCCCCGCGGCCTCAGACGACGGGCAGCGCCAGGTCCGCGCGACCGCCGGGCTCTTCGAAGGTGCCGACGCGATTGCGGCCCGCGCGCTTGGCCTCGTAGAGCAGGCGATCGGCTTCGGCGAGCAACTGCTCGAGCGTCTGACCCGGCTGCAGGATCGCCACGCCGATGCTCACGGTGACCGGCACGCCGACGTCGCCGACCCGGCACGGTCGATGGCCGATGCGATGGCGAAGCCGCTCGGCAGCGACGAACGCGTCGCCGGCGCGCACAATCGGGACGAGCAGCGCGAACTCCTCGCCGCCGTAGCGGGCGACCAGCGTATCGTCGCGGCTGCCGGCGCGCAGCTGGCGGGCGCAGTAGCGCAGCACCGCGTCGCCGGTCGCGTGGCCGTGGCGATCGTTGATGCGCTTGAAGTGATCGATGTCGACCATCATCGCCGCGAGCGACTGCCCCGCGGCCCGCTTCACCGCGACCAACGGCCTGCCGCGCTCGAACAGCACGCGACGGGACAGAAGCCGCGTCAGCGGATCGGTGGCGGCGAGCGCGCGCAGCTCGTCGGCCATCCGCGCGTGCACCGCCATCAGCATCAGCGCGGTGACGATCGCAGGCATCAGCACCAGCAGCACCGCGGCCGCGAGGTCGAGCGCGTCAGCGGGCGCGATGCGCGAGACCGGCAGTCCGAGCGCGTCGACGGCGAGCCCGCTTCGCAGCAGCCAGAGCAGCGCAGTGGCGAAGCCGGCGCCCACCAGCAGTCGGCGCAGGACCTCCGCCGCCGGGTCGCGCGCACGGGCGATGCGCGCCGCGGTGAGCGAGGACACGATCGCGACCAGCACCGACGTGAACGCGACGCGCGCGGCCGCGTCGGTGCGCGTGGCCTCGAACCCCAGGCAGCCAGCGACCAGCGCGAACACGATTGCGGCCAGGAGTACCGGCCGGGGCCTTGCCCCGTAGAGCCGACGCACCGCTTCGCAGGCCAGCATGACCGAGCCGGCGATCATCGCGTCGGCGCTTGCGGCGGCAACCGGCTCGACGCCTTCGGGCGCGAGCGCTGCCACGACCAGCCCGGCGCCGCCCAGCGCGAGCGCCAGCGCATGCAGGCCGAGTGCGTTCGTCGAGGGGTGGTGCAGCGATCGCAGGAAGACCAGCGCGCCGGCGCTCGCCAGCGCCGCGGCGCCGCCGAACAGCCAAAGCGTGTGCATGTCGACGATCAGGAAGCGGACCATCCGATCTGACCTGCAACCGCTGTCCCCGGTGGGGAGCGGCGCGCCTGGAAGCTTCTCCCGCGCGCCCGGATCACGGCAGTCTGGCACTCGCGTGGCGGCGCAACAAGCACCGCCGGTGGCGTGGAATCCGCCGTTCGTCGGCGTTGCGGCGCGCGCCTATAATCGGCCGCCTCGATGAGCCAGCCCTTCGACCTGATCGTGATCGGCGCCGGCGCAGCCGGGTTGTTCTGCGCATCGGTCGCCGGGCAGCGCGGCCTGCGCGTGGCGGTGGTCGACCATTGGCCGCGGCTGGCCGAGAAGATCCGCATCTCGGGCGGCGGCCGCTGCAACTTCACCAACCTGTCGGCCGACCGGCACGAGCGCTTCACCGGCGAGGACCCGCGTTTCGCACGCACCGCGCTGCGGGCGTATCCGCCGCGACGCTTCATCGAGCTGGTGCGTCGCCACGGGATCGGCTTTCACGAGAAGCACAAGGGCCAGCTGTTCTGCGACGACAGCGCCGAACGCATCGTGGCGATGCTGCGCGAGGAGTGCGAGCGTGCCGGAGTCGCGTGGTACCGTCCCTGCCGCGTCGAGTCGGTCGTTCGCCGCGACGCAGGCGAAGCGGGGAGCCCGCGCTTCGCGCTGCAGACCGAGGCCGGAGCGCTCGCCGCGCATGCGCTGGTGGTCGCCACCGGCGGCCTGTCGATCCCGAAGATCGGCGCGACCGACCTCGGTTACCGGATCGCGCGCCAGTTCGGCCTGCGCGTCGTCGAGCCGAGACCGGCGCTGGTGCCGCTCACGTTCGACGCGGCCGGCTGGGCGCCGTTCGCCGAGCTTTCGGGCGTATCGCTTCCGGTGAGGATCGGCGCGCCGCAGGCCCCGGCGGCCCCGGTCTTCGACGAAGACCTGCTGTTCACCCATCGCGGGCTGTCGGGGCCGGCGGTGCTGCAGGTCTCCACGTTCTGGCGACCCGGCGCACCGATCGCCGTCGACCTGGCGCCGGGCGGCGACCTGGCGTCGGAGCTGATCGCGGCGCGCAGCGGTGCCCGCTCACAGTTGGCGTCGCTGCTGGCGATGCGCGTGCCGCGCCGGCTCGCGACACGCTGGCTGCAGCAACCGGCGTGGGCCGCGCTGGCCGAGCGCCGGCTCGCCGAAGTCGGCAATCGCGAACTCGCGGCGCTCGCCGCGAGCCTTCGCGACTGGCGCCTCGTGCCGTCGGGCACCGAGGGCTTCCGCAAGGCCGAGGTGACGGTGGGCGGCGTCGCGACCGACGGGCTCGATCCGCGCACGATGCAGGCGCTCGCCGTGCCCGGCCTGTACTTCATCGGTGAAGTGGTCGACGTGACCGGCTGGCTCGGCGGCTACAACTTCCAGTGGGCCTGGGCCTCGGCGTTCGTCGCCGGGCAGTCGATCGGCGCGCGCTGAGCGGTCGCGAAGCGCGCGCAACGCGTCAGGCCGCGAGCGACGCCCAACGCCTCGAGCGACGCGTCAGGCCGCGAGCGGCAAGTCGTCGGCGACGACGCGATTGCGGCCGTCGGCCTTCGCGCGATAGGCGCGGCGGTCGGCTTCGTCGAGCAACTGCCGCAGCGTCTTGCCGTGGCGATGCACGCTCACGCCGATGCTCAGCGTGACCGGGATCCGCTGGCTGTCCAGCCGGTACGGCGACGCTTCCATCGTCGCACGCAGCCGCTCGGCGACGACGAACGCCGCCGCTTCGCCGGGCACCGGCACCAGCGCACAGAACTCGTCGCCGCCGTAGCGCACGATCAGCGAGTCCGGGCGCAGCGACTGGCGCAGCACGTTCGCGACGTGGCGCAGCACGTGGTCGCCGATCGTGTGCCCGTGCCGGTCGTTGATCGTCTTGAAGTTGTCGACGTCGATCATCAGCAGCGCGATGCAGCCGCTGTCGGGCGCCTGCCCGAGCAGGCGATTCGCGGACTCCTGAAGCGAGCGGCGCGACACCAGCCCGGTCAGGTCGTCGGTGGTGGCCATCTGGTGCAGGCGCGTGCTCAATTGCGAGTTCGAGATGCCGAGCACCGACACCGTGATCGCGAACGGCATCGAGCCGAACACCACGGCGAAGAACGCGCGCAGCGCTCCGGGCGGTGCCGAGCCGTCCGCGTGCAGCGGGATGCCCTGCACCAGGAACGCGATCATCCGCACGGCGACGATCGCGCAGAACAGCACCAGCAGCGCGCGGATCAGCCGCACCGAGCGCAAGGGCGCGAGCCAGCGCGAGCGATGCGCTTCCCAGGCCGCCAGCCCCATGAACGCGATGACGACGACGCCGTTCAGCGCGATGCGCGCGATCGCCTTGGCTGCCGTGGGCTCGCGGATCGCGAACAGCGCGGCGAGGTAGCCGGCGATCGCGACGCCTGCGACGATCGCGCGACCCTGCAGGCCGGGCAGCCCGTAGAGCTGTCGCGAGCCGAGCCAGATCAGCGCGGCGGACACGCCGAAGCCGCCGTACCCGACCAGCGGGGCAAGCCACCCGTCGATCGCCTCGCGTGCGGCAAACGACAGGAAACCCACGCCGAGCGCGAGGATTCCGGCCGCGAACAGCGTCAGCGCAGGGCTCGACTCGCGGTGGTCGCGGCGCAGCCAGATGAGGATGCCTGCGCCGACCAGGCTGCTGAACCCCGTCAGCATGTAAACGGTCGGGATGTCGGGGAGGACGACCATCGTCATGACGGGCATTCTCGGCGCGGGCGCCGATGCGCTCTCGCTCGGGCCGATGGGTGGCGCCGGGCGGCGGTTCCCCGGCGCCCGGATGTCGCGCGCGATCGCGTCAGAATCCCATCCGCGCGCGCCGTGGCGAGCGTTCGCTCGACAGGTCGTGCAACTCGATTTCACTGCGACCCGCGAGCTTCGCGCTGCCGAAGGCGCCGACCAGTTGCCGACGCATCTCGCGCGGCGCGCAGCGCGCGAGCCGGTCGGCCACGGCGTCGGCCAGCTGCTCGGGAAAGCGCGCGCCCCATTCGTGGGAATCGCGGATCTCGCGGTACAGCCCCTGCGCGATGCGCCGCGCGCCGTCCCGGTCGGGCGCGGGGATCTCGTACACGTTCATCCGGTTCAGGATCGGGTCGGGGATGCGCCCGATGTCGTTGGCGGTCGCCACCCAGACGATGTCCGAGCAATCGACCGGAACTTCGGCGAACTCGTCGATGAACTCGGCCGCGGTGTCGGGCTCGAGCAGCCCGTAGAGCGCCCCGAGCGGGTCGTACTGCCCGTCGGTCGACGCCTTGTCGATCTCGTCGACGACCATCACCGGGTTGGCGTAGTCGCCGTTGACCAGCGTGTCGAACACCTTGCCGGCGCGCGCGTTGCGCCATTGCGACGACGCACCGGACAGGATCCACCCTGCGGTGAGCGAGCTCATCGAGACGAAGCCGTAGCCGGTGCCCAGCAGTTGCGAGATCCGGCGCGCGAAGTGCGTCTTGCCGATGCCCGGATCGCCGAGCAGCAGCAGCGGCGTCAGCTCGACCGGGTCGGCGGTCTCCAGGCACAGCGCGAGCTGGCGACGCAGGTCGTCGAGCACCTCGCGGAAGTTCGGCAGCTCCTCGGCCAGCGCGCCGAAATCCGGCATCGTCGCCGGCTTCACGCTGAAGCGGTCGCCGCCGGCCTTCAGCATCTTCTCGTAGGTGCCCTTGAGCGATTCGTTCGCGCCGGGCGGCAACTCCTCGAGCGCGGCCTCGACGCGGCCGGTCGAGTAGATCTGGCGGAAGCCCGCGATCGCGATCGGCGCGGGACTCGGGCGGGAATCGGAAGCGCTGTGGCGGTTCGTCGACGGCATGGACCCGGTCTCCAGGACTGCGTTGCCTGATTCTTGAGCACGCCGGCCCTCCAGTTCAAGTGCGGCGACCACCTTTCGGAGCGCTGACGGCGCCTTCGGTCCATGCTGCGACCGGCGCGCGAGGCTTTCGCGCCACGCCCGGGCCGGCGGGCCCGGCCCCGCTTTGCGGCCGCCCGGTTGTCCGATATACTTTCGGGTTCCATTGAAAGGGGGTGATTTTTAATGCCGACCGTCCGCGTCAAGGAGAACGAGCCCTTCGACGTCGCG
>CALMSQ010000396.1:0-2539 GCA_937872345.1 uncultured Burkholderiales bacterium
CCAGGACCGGATCGACGTGAATGAAGTCGACGGCGAGCGAGGCCGTCGCCAGCGCCGCGACCACCACCGCGGCAGTCCTGCGGCCGCGCGCCATCGGGTCGTCGGTGCCGGGGGCGGCGCGGCTCGAGGGAATGAGCCACAGCAGCAGGACGATCCACGCGACGCTGCGGACTTCCTCGAGGAGGCTGGCCGCGAGAATCGCGGGGCGGATCGGCACCATCGCCAGCGCGAACGATGCGGCCCATGCGACCTGGACCCCGACCGCGACGAGCAACAGGCGACCGGTGCGGTCTCCCGCGCTGCCGCGTGCCGTGAGCAGGCCGGCGAGCGCCAGCCACGCGAGCGCGGCCGCCGCGAATCCGAGGATCCCCAGCGATCGCGCGTCCATCGACGCTTACCGGGCTCCCTTGCCCAGCAGCACGACCTGGACGGTGTCGATCAGGATGAGCAGATCGAGGAACAGGGAATGGTTCTTGACGTAGTAGAGGTCGTACTGCAGCTTGGCGAGCGAGTCTTCGACCGACGCGCCGTACGGGTAGCGCACCTGCGACCAGCCGGTCACGCCGGGCTTCACGCTGTGGCGCACGTCGTAGTACGGGATGTCCTCGAGCAGGTGGCGTACGAAGAACGGCCGCTCGGGGCGGGGCCCGACGAAGCTCATGTCGCCTCGCAGCACGTTGATGAGCTGCGGCAGCTCGTCGATGCGGGTGCGGCGCAGGAAGCGGCCCACCGGGGTGATCCGGGCGTCGTTCTGGCCGGCCCAGCGCGGCTGGCCGTCCTTCTCGGCGTCCTGGACCATCGTGCGCAGCTTCAGGATCATGAACGGCACGCCGCCTTGCCCGACGCGCTCCTGGCGGTAGAAGATCGGGCGGCCGCTCTCGAGCAGGATCGCCAGCATTGCCAGCGCCAGGACGGGCAGGGCGAGAATGAGCAGCGACAGGCTGGCCAGCACGTCGAACGAGCGCTTGATCATGTCGCGCACCAGCCCCTGGTCGAAGCCGTGGCTGAAGATCAGCCAGCTGGCGCGCAGGTTGTCGACCTTCAGCACGCCGAGCTCGCGCTCGTAGAAGGAGGTGAGGTCCATCACCTTCACCCCCTTGAGCTTGCAGTCGAGCAGGTGGCGCAGCGGCAGCACGCCGCCGCGGCGCTCGCGCAGCGCGAGCACGATCTCGGAGACGCGCAGGTCCCTGACGGTGCGCAGCAGCTGTTCGTGATTGAAGCGGCGCTCGCTTTCGGGAGCATCGCGGTCGGCAACGACCGGGTAGAGGCCCGCGTACTGGATCGTGCGGCCGCGTCCGGCCTCGTGCAGGAAGCGGATGGCTTCCTCGGCCTCGCCGCCGTTTCCGAGTACCAGTACCCGGCGCTTCGGCAGCCCGATGTCGGTGACCCGGAAGAACATGACCCGGATCGCCAGCACGCCGGCCACCGCGAACACCGACGTCACCGCGAACACGCCGCGTCCGACGTAGGTGTCGGGGAACAGGTAGAACACGACGCTCATCACCATCAGCGACAGGCCGTAGGCGACGACGAGTCGCTGGATCGTGACGCGGAACGGCTCGGCCTGCGCCTGGTACAGGCCCAGGCCGGTCATCATCAGCAGCATGACGACGGTGAACAGCCCCGCTTGCAGCAGCGGCAGCGGCACGGCCTGGTTCAGGAAACGGATCTCGAAGCCGAGAACCATCGCCTGGAACAGCACCATCGTCTCGAGCAGCGTCAGCAGCATGACGCGCAGCGAGAGGTAGTGGTTGAAGATGCGGATCATGTGTTGCCCTGGGTCCGGTCGGGTCTATCGCACACTGCATGCTGCTGCGGCGATCGTGAGGGTGTTATGACATTGCTCACGATGCGCTTCGCCTGTTGCGCCAGTGCCGCGCCGGCCCGCCGGAACGTGCAAGGATAGGCGAGTCCGGCCTTGCGTGCACCCCCCGGAATGTGCTTACCGCGATCGATGCGCGCGATCGGCCGGATCCGGGTGCGGCGCAGCGTGGGCTGTCAAGGGATCCTGACCGAAGTAGTCGCGAAAGAGTGCATACAGGGCCGGGTAGGCACGGTGCAGCGCTGCCGGGTCGGTGAAGAAGATCTCGGTGGCGACTGCGAAGAACTCGCCCGGGTCGGTCGCGGCGTACGGGTCCAGCGGCAGCCGCTCGTACCAGGCGTCGGCCGCCGGCGACTCCGGGTCGACGTGGCGCGGAATGGCGGCCTCGACCTGGTCGAGCCTCGTGCAGAAGTCTTCATAGGCGTCGGTCATCGTCCGCGTCCAGCGGGCGCGCATCGCGGCGGGTAGCGGCGGGGCACCGTCGGGCGCCCCGTCGAGCATGTCGAGCTTGTGGGCGAACTCGTGGATGACGACGTTGTAGCCGACGTGGCCGGCGGCCGGATCGGCGTCGGGCCAGGACAGGACGACCGGTCCGCCTTCCATCGCTTCGCCCGCCAGTTCGTCGTCGTACTCGTGCACGACGCCGATCTCGTCGACCTGCCGTCTTGGCGCCACGAAGCGGTCCGGATAGACGACGATCTCGACGAAATCGCGGTA
>CALMSQ010000397.1:0-9131 GCA_937872345.1 uncultured Burkholderiales bacterium
CTGCGCGTTGCCGAGTCCGATCACGCGATTGAACATCGGCGTGGGCAGGCCGGGCGCCATCAGCAACGTGGCGCCGGCCACTTCGCGGGCCTCGAGTCCGAGCGGCGCGAGCCCAGTCGGCGCCGCGGCGAACATGTCGCGGTAGGCCGCGGCTTCGACGGCGTCGAGGTCGCGGAAGAGGGGAAGATCCAGTGGGTTCATGGAAGTCCTCCGGCACAGGTGTTCGTGCGACGATGCAGCCGATCAGCGCGGCCGCGCCTGGCGCCGCAGCATCCCCCCGAACACCGCTGCCTCGCTGCCGTTGGCGGTCAGCACGCTGCGGAAGTCCATGCCGCGCGCGCCGTCGAAACGGATGGCGATGTTTTCTTCCATCTTCGCGCCATCCTGGGTCCAGGCATAGCGTGCCTTCATGGTGACCTCCTCGGGTGGGGCGCCGTGGTTGACAGCCCTGCAACCTTACGGAGTAAGGGCGTTTTACTCCAATCGCCTTACGATGTAAAGTGGCGACATGAAAAAAAATGCTGCAAGGACCCGGAGCGCCGTGGAGCGTCCGCCGCTCACCCGCGAGGCCATCGCCTCGGCGGCCCTCGCGATCGTCGACCAGGACGGGCTGGAGGGACTGTCGATGCGCCGCCTGGGAAGCGAATTGGGGGTCGAGGCGATGGCGCTCTACCACCACTTCAGGAACAAGGGCGAGGTGCTCGACGCCGTGATGGAGCGGATGCTCGACGAGATCGAATGGCCCGAACGCGGTGCGGCGGCGCCGGCGATGCGGCTGAAGAAGATGTTCGCGTCGTACCGGCAACTGGCCGTTCGCCATCCGCGCGCGTTCATCCTGCTGGTCAACCGCCGGTTCAACACCGATCGCAGCTTCGACCTCTACGAGCGCATCCTGGAGGCGATGGCCGATCTCGGGCTGGATGCGGCGCTGTCGGCGCGCTATTTCCGCATGTTCGGCTACTACATGAACGGCGCCGGGCTGGCGGAGGTGGCGAGCCGGGCCGCCGCGCCCGACGCGACGCCGGTCAGGCTCGAGGACTTCCGGGAAGGCGCGCGCTATCCGCACGTCGCGGCGGTCGTGCGGCACCTGCGGGTCGCGAAGCTCGACGCGATCTACGACTTCGGCCTGGAGATGATCTTCGGCGAGATGCTGAAGAGCGCGAAGAAGCCGGCCCGGAAGGCCTGATCCGCGACGCCGGCCGAATCGGCGGCGCGCACCCGGCCTGCCTCGTTCATCGCCCGCGTCGCTCGCCGAGCAGCGCCGCGCGCGTGACCGGGCTCTGCATCCGCTGCAACCACCACTGCAGCGCGCGCCCGCGCTCGGGCCGATCGCCCTTGCGCCAGGCGTAGCTGAGCGGGATCTTGTGTTCCGGTCGTTCGACGCGCCTGACGACCAGGCGCCCCGTGTCGATGTACGGCTGCGCCAGGCACGTCGGCAGGAAGCCGACGCCCAGCCCCCGGATCTGCGCATCCACTTTCGCGGGCATGCCGGCCACGGTGAACACGTCCTGGCCGGCCAGCAGTCCGATCGTGAGCCCGTCGCCGCGCCGGATCGAGTCGGCCACGGCCACCGCGCGATGCGGGCGGATCGCGTCGTCGCTCAGCGGCTCGGGGGCGCGTGCCAGCGGATGGTGCGGCGCCACCGCGAAGACGAAGCGAAGGCTGCCCAGCGATTCGCGCTGCAGGCCGGCCGCCGCGCCGGCGGTGATCACCACGCCGAGGGCGAGATCTGCCTGCCCCGACGCGAGGGCCTCGAGCGTTCCTGAAAGGGCCTCGGCGCGAAGCCTGAGCCGGGTCGGCGGCTTCAGGCGAAAGAACGCATCGCACAGTTCCATCACCGCGGCACCGTCGACGACGCTGTCGACTGCGATCGTGAACTGCGGCTCCCAGCCCGTGGCCACGCGCTTCACGCGGTTTGCGATCGCGTCGATGTCGGCCAGCAGGCGCGTGCCCTCGCGCAACAGTTCGGCGCCGGCCTCGGTCAGGCGCGCCTGGCGCGAGCTGCGGTCGAACAGCAGCACGTCGAGCGCGTCCTCGAGCTGCCGCACGCGGTAGGTGAGGGCGCTTGGAGCGAGCCCGCTCGCTCGGGCGGCCGCGGCAAAGCTGCCGGCTGCGGCAATCGTCTCGAGCATCGCCAGGGCGTCGGGGGTCAGTACGTCGCGCGGTGTCGGCATCTGGGGTCTGACCATTCAAGTAATTCGAATGATGCCACCGAACCCGCCGAGCCTCGAAGCGGCCGCTTCGCCCCAGAATCGATCCCATCGAAAGGAGGTTCCGACGATGCTCACCCTTCGCAAATCACAGGACCGCGGCTACGCGGATCACGGCTGGCTGAAGAGCTACCACTCGTTCTCGTTCGCCGGCTACTACGACCCGGCGCACATGGGCTGGGGCAACCTGCGCGTGATCAACGAGGACCGCGTGGCGCCGGGCACCGGCTTCGGCACGCACGGTCACCGCGACATGGAGATCATCAGCTACGTGCTGTCGGGCGAACTCGCGCACCGCGACAGCATGGGCAACGTCGTGGGCATTCCGCCCGGCGACGTGCAGCGGATGAGCGCGGGCACCGGCGTGCAGCACAGCGAGTTCAACCACGCCGAAGGCAAGACGACCCACTTCCTGCAGATCTGGATCGAGCCGAACGTGACCGGGATCGCACCGAGCTACGAACAGAAGGCGATTCCGACGTCCGAAAAGCGCGGCGCCCTGCGCCTGGTCGCGTCGCCCGACGGTGCGCTCGGGTCGGTGACGATTCACGCCGACGCGAAGATCTACGCGGGCCTTTTCGACGGCAGCGAGCGCGCCGAACTCGCGCTCGATCCGGCCCGGAAAGGCTACGTGCACCTGGTGCGCGGAAAGCTCGACGTGAACGGCCAGCCGCTGAGCACCGGCGATGCCGTGCTGCTGGAAGGCGAGGGCCGCATCGCGCTTGCCAACGGTGCCGATGCCGAGGTGCTGGTGTTCGATCTCGCTCCCTGATTCTTCTCTTTCAACCCTTCGACAAGGACTCGACATGTTTGCCAAACTTCAGGATCCCCTCGCGCTGGCCGGCCGTCTGCTGATGGCCCTGCTGTTCCTGCCCGCCGGCATCGGCAAGCTGACCGGCTTCGCCGGGACGGTTGGCTACATCTCTTCGGTGGGCTTGCCGATGCCGCAACTCGGCGCGGTGGTGGCGCTGGTCGTCGAGATCGTCGGCGGACTGGCGCTGATCGCAGGCTTCGGCACGCGTCTGGCGGCGATCGTGCTGGCGGCGTTCACGCTGGTCGCTTCGTTCTTCTTCCACGCGTACTGGGCCGTGCCGGCCGACCAGCAGCTGATCCCGCAGTTGCTGTTCTACAAGAACATCGCCGTGGTCGGCGGCCTGCTGACGATCGCCGCGTGGGGCGCGGGCGCCTGGAGCGTCGACGCGCGGCGCGGCAAGGCCTGAGCAAGGCCTCGCGCGCCGGGGCGCGTCACTTCTGCGCGAAGCAGTACAGGAGCCCGTCGCCTCCTGTGCTGCGCAATCCTTCCTGGTGGCAGCCGCGCGTCGGGTGCGACGAATTCCAGGACGTGGCCCACGCGCTCTCGACCAGGCCTCCGCGGTCGTGGTGTCCGGTCATCGCCGAGCCTTCGGGCCCGCCCTTGGTCCAGTTGCCGCAGGTCATGTCGGCGAACGGGGCGCCGGGGAAGGCGGTGCCGTCGGGCCTCGAGCCGGTCAGGATGTCGTGCCGGTTGGGTTTGTCGGTTCGGCCGTTGACGGGCTGGCCCTTCTCGTCGAGCGCCGTCTCCTTCGTGATGTTGTTGTGGGACGAGTGCAGGTCCTCGACGTTGCGGGCGACCACGACGCCCTTGGCATTCCGCCAGGGACCGGCGCCGATTCGGTCGCGCGCGTTCACGAAGTTCGGATCGTTCAGCGCGGGCGCCTGCGTGCTCAGGTACGCGCGCCAGGTGCGTTGGCCGGCCCCGGCGGATTTCGCGAGCGCCTGGCAGTGCTGGTCAGCGCCTTCGAGGCCGCCGAGGTTGGCGCCTTTGCCGGGACCGACACTGGTCACGAAGAACGTCATGTTCTCGGGGCCCGGTGGCGAGGGCAGCATGCCCGCGCATCCGCCCAGTGTCGCCAGGGCTGCGGCCATCATCCAGTTTCGTCGCGTCGCGCGATGCATGTTCTTCCCCTGCCGTTTCCAGTGTGACACTTCCTGCCCTGGGGCCCTGGCAGCCCGGTGCAGATCGCAAGCGCACTCTGCCGCGCGTCGCGCCGATTGTCTTGTCGCGACGCACAAGCGCGTCCCGACTAGCGCTTCTCCGCGAACGTCTTGAGGCGGCCCAGCGCCACCTCCCACTGCCTGCCGATGATGTCCAGCGTCCGCTTCGCCTCCTCGATCTGCTCCGGTTCCAGCTGCCAGAGCCGTTCCCTTCCGAGCTTGAGGTCGCGCACCAGGCCCGCGTCCGCCAGTACCTGAAGATGCTTGGTGACGCCCTGCCGGCTGATGTCGGTGTTCGCCGTCAACTGCGCGATCGACAAGGCGCCGCCTGCGCAGAGCACCGCCACGAGCTTCAGCCGCGTCGGGTCGCCCAGCGCCGCGAACACGTTCGCGAGTGTCTCGCTCGACCTGACCATTCCATGCAGGCCGGCGTCGCGCCGGCCTGCACTCTTCGGCTCGCCGCTACGCGACGACATGGCGCGCGATGTTGTCGATCTGGGCTTCCCAGCCGCGGCTGTTCATCCGGAACGCCTCCAGGCAGCGGTGGGGAGGGACGTTGTCGAAGCCGGACTCCACGACCGTCAGCAGCGTGGCGTTGCCGGGCGCGTCCTTGAGCAAGAAGGTCACGAGCGTCGGCTGCTCATTCTCGTAATCCACGGTCGGGTCGACCGCATACGGATGCCAGCGGTACGAGAGCAGGTTCGGCGGCTCGACCCGCTCGACGACCACGTCGAACCACGCGTGCTCGTGGCCGCAGACGGTGATCCGCCCGCGCGCACGCTTCCCGGGCGCGAAGGTCTGGCCCTTCAGGTCGGCGCCGAACCAGCTGCCGAATTCCTCGGCGTTGGAGAGCGCGCGCCACACGCGATCGCGCGGGGCGGCGACGACGACGCTTCGTTCGATCCGGTCGGTTTGCAGCGTAGTGCTCATGTCCATGCTCGTCTTGCTCCTGTTTGCGGTGTCACGCTGCGGTCACGCGGGCCGCAGCACCCACGGGCGGCCACGAGACCGGCGTGCTGCCGGCAACGACCCGCGTCGCCGCCCGTTTACGCAACTCATCGGTTGCGTATCGGGAGCGTACGACGGCTTCCTGAAAAATGCAACCATTCGGTTGCAAATGAACGGCGTTGCGCATACTGGGCGCTGACGGTGCGTCTCAGCCGCCGAAGAACTCGCCCAGCGCGCGCGCCGTCTCCTCCGGCAATTCCTCGGGAATGAAGTGCCCCGCCGGCATCGCCCAGCCGCTGACCTTGCCCGCGCACTGCGCCCGCCACAGCGCCATCGGATCGAACTGTCGCTGCACGACGCCGCGCTCGCCCCAAAGCACCAGCAGGTCGCACGCGATTCTGTCTCCCGCGGCACGCGATGCGCGGTCGTGCTCGAGGTCGATGCCCGCGCTCGCGCGGTAGTCCTCGCAAGCCGCATGGATCGTTTCGGGCATGCAAAAGCAGCGCTCGTAATCGGCCAGCGCCTGCGGCTCGATGTGGTCCAGGCCCTGGCTTCCCCATCCGCCGAGGCTCTTGTGAAGGTAGAACAGCGGGTCGCCGCCAATCAGGCGTTCGGGCAGCGGCGCCGGCTGGATCAGGAAGAACCAGTGGTAGTAGGCGCGCGCGAAGGCCATGTCCGTCGCGGCGTACATGTCCAGCGTCGGCGCGATGTCGATCACGGCGAGGCGCGCCACGCGCTGCGGGTGGTCGAGTGCCAGCCGGTGCGCGACGCGCGCGCCGCGATCGTGCGCGGCGACGAAGAAGCGCTCGTGGCCGAGTCGGCGCATCAACCCGACGAGATCGGCGGCGACGCGCCGCTTGCTGTAGTGGGCGTGGTCGGGGTCGCCGGGCGGCTTGCCGGAGTCGCCATAGCCGCGCAGGTCGGGCAGCACCAGGCGGAAGTGCGGCGCGAGACGCTGCGCGACGCGGTGCCACATCGCGTGCGTCTGCGGAAAGCCGTGCAGCATCAGCATCGGCGGCGCGTCGGCGCGGCCGCCGACCCGCGCGAACAGGCGGATGCCGTCGACTTCGTGGAGCGCCGCGTCGAAGCCGTCGAACCAGCGAGGGTCTTGCGCCATCGGAGTCTCCTCGTCACAGTGATGCTGTCATGGCTGCCGCCCTGCTGCAACGGTTCGTGAACGTGCGCCGCGACGAGGTCGGGCCGGTGCTCGTCGCGGGGCTGTTCTTCTTCTGCGTGCTCAGCGCGCTGATGGTGCTGCGGCCCGCGCGCGAGGCGCTGGGCATGCAGCGCGGAATGGACGCGATCCGCTGGCTGTTCGTCGGTACCGTCGTCGTCACGCTGCTGGTCAACCCGGTGTTCGGGTGGCTGGTGAGCCGATATCGCCGCCTCGCGTTCGTCGCCGCGACCTACCTGTTCTTCGCGTTCGGCCTGCTCGGCTTCTACGCGCTGCTGGTGCTGGCGCCGGCCAGCGTCGGGGCGCACACCGGCCAGGTCTTCTACGTCTGGTTCAGCGTCTTCAATCTGTTTGCCACGATGCTTTTCTGGGCGCTGATGGCCGACCGCTTCACGCTCGAGCAGAGCAAACGCCTGTTCGGCGCGATCGCCGTGGGCGGCACGCTCGGGGCAATCTTCGGCCCCTGGCTCGCGAGCGTGCTGGCGCGGCCGCTGGGGACGCCGGCGCTGTTGCCGGTCGCGGCCGGGTTCCTGGTGTTGGCGCTGGGGGCGGCCTGGTGGCTTGCGCGACTTCCCGCCGACGCGGGCGCCGGCGACCGCGACGGCACGGCGCGAGCCGACGGGCAGGCGGTGATCGGAGGCAGCGCGTGGGAAGGCTTGCGCTCGGTGTCCCGATCGCCGTACCTGCTCGCGATCTGCGCCTACGTGCTGATCGTCGCGGTGATGGCCACCTTCATCTACTTCACCCGGCTGCAGATGGTCGCGGCGCTCGGCGCCGACCTCGACCTGCGCACCGCGACGTTCGCGCGCATCGACATGATCACGCAGGCCGCGACGCTGGTGCTGCAGGCAGTCGTCACCGGACACCTGATGAGGCGGCTCGGCGCGTCGGTGGCGCTGGCGCTGCTGCCGGCGATTGCCGCGCTGGGCTTCCTCGGTCTGGCGATCGCCGGGTCGCTCGCGGCATTGATCGCGTTCGAGGCGGCGTTTCGCGCGGTGCAGCGCGGCATCATGCGGCCCGCGCGCGAGACGCTGTTCACCACGGTCTCGCGAGCCGAGCGCTACAAGGCGAAGGCGTTCATCGACACCTTCGTCTACCGGACAGGCGACGTCGCCGGCGCGCAGACCGAAGGGCTGCTGGGGCGGCTCGGGATGGGGCTTGCGGCACTCGCCGCGTTCGCGGTGCCGCTGGCGCTGGTGTGGATGGCGCTCGGCGTATGGTTGGGGATGGCGCAGCGCGCGCAGGCGCGCGGTGCCGCGCAGGTGAAGGGAGTCAGCGCATGACGACGCGACGGGATTGGCTGAAGAGAATCGGGACTGCAGCCGGGATGCTGGCGCTGGCGCCCGGCGCGGCGCGCGGCGCCGAGCCGGCACGAGGCGAGCCGATCACCCGCGTGATTCCGAAGACCGGCGAGCGGCTGCCCATCGTCGGCCTGGGCAGCTCGGCGACGTTCTCGCAGGTTGCGCGCAACGAGGACGTCGGCGCGTTGCGCGAGGTGTTCGCGCGCATGACCGCGCTCGGCGGCACCGTCTTCGACACCGCGCCGGCCTATGGCGCCTCCGAGGAGGTCGCGGGGCGCATCGCGCAGGAGCTCGGGATCGCGCGGCGCCTCTTCTGGGCGACCAAGCTCAACGTTGCGCCGTGGGGCGGCGGCGCAGCCGATCCGGCCGCGGCGCGAAAGCAGCTCGAGACGTCGTTCGGGCGCATCGGCAAGCCGGTGATCGACCTGATCCAGGTCCACAACCTGGGCGACCTGCGGACCCAGCTTCCGATCCTGAGGCAGGCGAAGGAGCAGGGGCGTGTGCGCTACATCGGCGTGACGACGACCTTCGAGGGCCAGTACGACGCGCTGCTGCGCACGATGCGCAGCGAACCGATCGACTTCATCGGCACGAACTACGCGATCGACGACCGCGACGCCGAGCGAACGATCCTGCCGCTCGCGCGCGACCGCGGCATCGCGGTGCTCGTCTATGCGCCGTTCGGCCGCACGCGGCTGTGGCGGCGCGTGGCCGGACGCACCGTGCCCGAGTGGGCGCGCGAGTTCGACGCGCACTCGTGGGCGCAGTTCTTCCTGAAGTACGTCGCGAGCCATCCGTCGGTCACCTCGATCACGCCGGCGACGAGCCGGCCGGAGAACATGACCGACAACATGGGCGCCGCAAACGGCCGGCTGCCCGACGATGCAATGCGCAAGCGGATGATCGAGCTGGTCGATTCGCTGCCCGCTGCGTGAGGCGCGTGGCCACGCGATCGAATCGGCAATGCGCCGTGAAGCTGGAGGACACCATGAAACGCAATCGCCGGGAATTCCTGGGACTCGCAGCGCTCGCTCCGGGCTCGCTCGCGATCGGCGGCCTGCCGCTGATGGCGCGCGCCGCTGACGCGGGTCCGGGCAAGGTGAGGATCGGCATCGTCGGCTCGGGCAACGTGGGGAGCGCACTGGGAGGCGTCTGGGTGAATGCCGGACACGAGGTGATGTTCTCGTCGCGCACCCTCGAGCACGACCGGACGCTCGCCGCGAAGCTCGGGCCGAACGCGCGCGCCGGCACGCCGCGCGAAGCCGCCGCGTTCGGCGACGTCGTGATGATCTCGGTGCCCTATCGGTCGCTGCCCGATGTCGGCAAGGAACTCGGTGACCTGATCAAGGGCAAGGTCGTGATCGACACCTGCAACCCCTTCCCGGGGCGCGACGGCGAGATCGCGACCTGGGCGCGCGAGAAGGGCGTGGGCCTGGCGTCGGCCGAGCTGTTGCCCGGCGCGCGCATCGTGCGCGCGTTCAACGCGATCGGCGCGGCACGGATGGGCGCCGTGCACGAGCAGCC
>CALMSQ010000398.1:0-9148 GCA_937872345.1 uncultured Burkholderiales bacterium
CGCTCGACGGGTCGCTGCTGACCGGGTTCGCCGGCCCGTCCAAGAAGGTGCTGCGCGAGCTGCTGCGCGCGACCGGCGTGCCGGCGGACATCGCCGCGGCGCCGAAGAAGGGCTTCAACGTGCCGGTCGCGCGCCTGCTTCGGCGCGAGCTGCGCAGCCTCGGCGCGCAGCTGCTCGATCGCGACGCCGACGTCTTCGCCCCGCTGCTGCGACCGGACGAAGTGCGAAGGCTCTGGCTCGAGCACCTGGAAAAACGGGCGAACCACGGCTACCTGCTGTGGGCCCTGCTGGTCTGGGGCGCCTGGCGGCTTCGCCACGACGTCCGGAACTGAACGCCGAGGAGCCCGATCATGGAAAAGGTCGTTGCAATCGCGCCAGTCGTGCTGTTGGCGTTCGCGCAGGTCCTGCTTAAGCTGCAGGCGTCGAAGGTATCACCGGGCTCGGCGGACCGCTGGGATTACCTCAAGGCGCTCGCCGTCGCCCCCGGGATGTGGGCCGCGCTCGGACTGGCCGGCGCCGCCTTCGTCGCCTGGATGCTACTGCTGCAGAGGTACCCGCTGAGCGAGGTCTACCCACTGATCAGCCTGAGCTTTCCGCTGGTCGCGCTGCTCGGCTACCTGATTCTCGGCGAGCGGATCAACGCCATGCAGGCGGTCGGCCTCGCGCTGATCATGGTTGGCGTGGCGCTGAGCGTGCGCTACGGGATCGCCCGGGCATGAACCCGGAGGATCTCCAGCGAGAGCACTACGACCGCATCGCGAGCGGCTACGCCGCGCACTATGGCGACGAGTGGAGCCAGCGCTACCGCAGGCGATTCTTCGACGAGCCGATGTTCGGCGGCCTCGACCTGCGCGGCCAGACGGTGGTCGAGGCGATGTGCGGACCCGGCGAGACGACCGCCGCGCTGCTCGAGCGCGGCGCGCAGGTGATCGGCGTCGACATCTCCGGCACCGAGATCGAGGCCTTCGCCCGCCGCTGGCCGACGGCGCACGCGCAGTGCGCGTCGATCCTCGACACCGGCATCGAGGCCGGCTCGGTCGACTGCGTCGTGGTGGTCGGCGGGCTGCACCACGTGCAGCCAAAGGTGCCCGAAGCGATCGCGGAGATCCACCGGATCCTGCGCCCGGGCGGGCGCTTCTGCTTCGTCGAGCCGCACGCGGGCTCGCTGCCGGATCGACTTCGCCGCGCCTGGTACCGCCACGACCGCTACTTCGCGGAGAACGAGGAGTCGATCGACGTCGCGCGGCTGAAGGCGCAGTTCGCCGACCGCTTCGACGTCGAAGTCGAGCGCTACTCGGGCAACGTTGCCTACCTGGCGGTGCTGAACTCGCTGATCCTGCGCGTACCGCTCGGCTGGAAGCGCTTCTACGCGCCGCCGCTGCTGCGGCTCGAGGCGATGCTGCAGCCGTTGCAGGGACCGCTGCTGTCCTGCTTTGCGGTAGGACGCTGGCGCAAGCGCGGCTGAGAGCGCGCCCCGCGGCGCGCACGCCCCACCCCGCGACAGACGGGGCCGCTCAGGCCTGCGGCTTGCGACCCGCGACCGTCCAGCTATAGCCGTGGCGGTGCGCCGACACGACGTCCGAGAATCCGGCCGCCCGTAGAAGCGACTCCGCCTCGTCCCGGCTGTAGTACTTCGCGTACGCCGGATTGAGCTGGTCGTAGATGATCAGCTTGCGCACGGAGCGCGGCATCCTGGCCAGCACGTTTCGCACGTAGCCGCGCATCGGCAACGGAGCGAACCTGCACGCGAACAGGTAGGCGTCGAGCGCGACGTTGAGCACCGAGCACACGGCCGTCAGCATGACGTGCGGAACGCGCTTCGTGACCGCCCTCAGCGGCTCGAAGATGCGCAGGTAGACTTCGTTGCCTTCGCGGCCGTACAGCCAGACCAGCATGTGCCCGCCCGGCCGCAGCGCCCGCAACGCCGCGTCGACCACCGGCGCCGGATCCGGAATGTGGTGCAGCACGCCGATCGACACGACCAGGTCGAGCTCGAGGCCAGGGGGAAGCGCCTCGCCGCGGTCGTTGATGCAGGTCACCCTGCCCGACCTCGGCTCGGTGTTCTTCTGCAACACGGAGAACGCCGCCGAGGGCTCCACCGCGACCACCGACGATGCGCCGGCATCGAGCAGCATGTTGACGATGCGCCCGGTTCCGCTGCCGACGTCCGCGACGCGCCGGCCCCGGATCGCGTCGAGCGTGAGCAGGCCTGCAAAGACGTCCTCGAGGAACGCGGCGGACCCGTAGTAACCGGGGTTCTCGGTGTGGGTCGTCCACTGCTCGCCGAAGTCCCGTATGGTCTTCGATGTCAGGTCCTCCGCCGCGCCGGCGTGGCGCTGGCCGACGGAGCCGGGTTCGTCTGGTCGTGACATGCCCGAACGCTACTCGTCGCCGAGGCCAAGGTCCGCCTCGGAGACACCCCTGACGATCGACAACTCGAAGTGCTGATTCTTCAAGAAAGGCTGTCTGGTGCTAAAACTTTCGACCACACGTCTTATCAGTCGCCCGGCCCGCTCGTCGGGCGCCGGCGAAAGAGCCGTGTTGTCGATTACGAGCCAGCGACCCTTGATCTCCGATCCCGGAAGACTACCCCCTGATTGCTGCACATCCTCGCGCCGGATGGCAATGACGTTCAGGTAGTTACGCAGGACATCATCGTAGTCGACTTCCTCGAAGACCCCGTAGCCGGAATCTACTGCCTCGACCGGCGTGTCGTCGAACAGGTCGTAGATCCGGACCGCCTGAAAACGCCACTTGTCCGTATCGAATCCCTTCTGCGAGATCTCACCCTGTATGTCTTGGACGCCGGCAGGAACGCCGCTGCCAGTCAGCAGTATCGCGCCATAGAGGGGATCGTAGTAGACCCACTTCCGGAAAACCGGAGAGAAATACTCCAGAGCCGCGTGGGTCTCGTCCTCCGCATGCCAGAGCGTGAGTCGACGAGTCGCTACGTCGAACCGCCCCAGCAGGTTCATGTACGCACCTACGGTCGAGTCGCAATGCGCCCACGTCGAATCGGACCGCGTCGGATCAATGTACAACGCGACCCCAGCCTCCGTCTCGTGGTTGCTCGCATTCAGGTACATGGATCGGAGTGCCGCAGCCATGACCTGCGGCAGCGTGTACCTGTCGAGTCGGATCTCCCGGCCCAGTTGCCGCTCTGCCCACTCGAGGGCGCGCGATGCTTCCGGCGTCAGCTTGGTGCGATTGACGAGGTAGAGGCTACTTGCTCGCTTTCTTTCGACCCTCTGCCTGAACGCGAGCATTCTCGGACTGGGAGACGACAGAACGCTGCTAGTTCCTTCAGATGCATCGGTAGGTCTGTAGCCGCAACTCGCCAGGACCACGCATATTGCGATCCACGCAAATCTCATCACGCCCGTCGTCCACTCCGGAAGGTCCAAGTATGGCACCCCAAATGCGTAATCCACACTCTGGCGCGCATCTTATCAGGGTGCCACCTCCCGGACGATCGCCGCACCGACAACGCAGGTCACCGCGTCGACCACGAACCCCTCTGATCGCCCCTGGGCGTGCTCCGTTTCTTGTGCACACCAAGGAAGGCACACCGCGATGACCGGTTCAAACGGTGGAAGGAGTCCAAAGACGCCATCAGCGGGTCCGCTTCGCGCTTTCGCTTCGTCGCAGAATCACACCCCGCGCGCCCTGCGGTCGAGCACCTTGCCGATCGACCCAATGATCGGTGACGGATGCTCGCGCGCAGCGAGCGCGAGGTGTGTCGGCCCTTGTGCAGGTTCTCGGTGTTCAGCAGCGCAATGGGCTCGGGGTGCGTGTGGCAGTACTCTATAGCGCGCCCAATGTCGCGACCGTGGAGCGCAAGTACCTCGATCGCGGCGTGCAGGATGCTGTCACGGTCCGCCTGCGCGGCGCGTTCGCGCACCCCCGCGCCGCGCGACGCGATCGATCTCGCGGGCAAGCGCTGGCCGCGGGCAGAGACTGGCATGCGCACCGCGCGTGCACCATAGGCCGAGGTTGGCCGGCGAACGCGCGCTCGACGACGAAGTTGCCCGTCTCGATGTGTGGCAGCTCTTCCCGCCGGTGCGCAGGCCGATCATCGTGATGCGACCGTTGCCGAAGCGCAGCGACGGGTCTCACATGGGCGTGATGCTGGCCACTCCTATTCGTCGAACAACCCCGCCTCGCCCCCGATCCGCGCCCCCTCGATCTGCAGCATCCGCAATTTCGTCGCGACCCCGCCCTGCGCCGAGAACCCGCCCGATCGACCGTCGGCCGCGAGCACGCGATGGCACGGCACGATCGGCGCGAACGGGTTCCTGCCGAGCGCACGCCCGACTGCGCGGGCCGCGCCCGGCTCGCCCAGTCGCGAAGCGACCTCGCCGTAGGTGAGCGTCGCGCCTGGCGCAATCGCGCGAACGCACTCGTAGACCCGGCACTCGAACGGCGGCACGCCGGACATGTCCAGCACGATGTCGCGCAGGTCGTCGCGCTCGCCGCGCAGCAGTGCGGCGATCCGATCGGCCGCCGCGCGCACCTCCGGCGGCGGCGCGAGCTCCGCCACGCCGGGGAAACGCCGCTGCATTCTCGCCCGGGTGCGCGCCTCGTCGGCTTCGGGCAGTTGAATCCCCACCAGCCCGTGCTCGCCCCAGGCGATACCGCAGGCGCCGATCGCGGTGTCGAACAGGCTGAATCCGGTGGCGTCCATGCGTGGCGATGGTCGGGATGCGACGGTGCAGCGCGTCCGCCGGATGGCGCTTGCGCCGGGTCAATTTGCGCCCGTTCCCACTCTGCCAGAATCCGCGTCGAACACGACTGACGCCTGCGTCGACAGCGGGGAGTCCGGATGAATCGATTCGAGCGGTGGTGGGTGGCGCTGGCGGTCGCGCTGGCCTGCGCGATCGCGACGCCGGGCGCGGCAGCCATCGACGCGAACACGCGCGTGCACTGGCGGCTCGCCGAGCCGGGCCAGGCGCAGACGCCCCGCAAGGTGCTGCTTCTCGATCCGCGGATCGAGGTGCACGAGCTCTCGGCCGGCGGCGTCACCCAGAAGGTTCCCCAGCTCACCCGCGAGGCCAGCGATCATTTCGACCGCGCGCTGCGCGGCGTTCTGGCGACGCGCGCCGACGTCGTCGCAGTGTCGATGCCGGCGCTGGCCGAAACCGAGCAGGACGAACTCGATGACACGATCGCGACGTTCAACGTCGTGGCCGGCGAAGCGTTCGCGCACACGCAACCCGGCCTGGTCGGCTGGGAAGATCGCGCCGCGCGCTTCGATTACACGCTCGGCTTCGGGCTGCCCTGGCTGCAGGCGCGCACCGGCGCCGACGTGCTGCTGGTGACCTACGGCGTCGACTACCAGAGCACCGGCGGTCGCAAGGCGATGGCGGTGATGGGCGCGCTGGTGGGGGTCGGCCTGCCGACCGGCTTTGCGCGCTTGCGCTGCGCGCTGCTCGATCTCGCCACCGGCGACATCCTGTGGCTGCACTCCGAGGGAACGGGCACCGGCAACCTGACCGACGCCGAGACGATGCGGGGGATCGTCGAGAAGACGCTGGCGACGCTGCCCCCGCTGGCGCCGAAACCCTGAGCGCGGCGATGCGCTCGATCCGGATCGCCGCGCGGGCCCTGGTGCTCGCCTGGGTGCTCGCCGAGACCGCCTTTGCGCCGGCTGCCTCGGCCGCGGTCGAGCCGTTCGCCGCGCCGCCCGACCGGACCAGGCTGGTCGAGGAAGAGCAGCGCGTCTGGTCCGCCGGCGACGACCTCGACCGCTCGATTCGCAGGGCGCGCAACCTGTATCGCGACGAGGCGCTGGCCGCGTACCTGCAGTCGGTGCTCGACGCGCTCTATCCGGATTTCCGCGGCGCGGTCGTCCTCAAGGGCATCGTGCGCGACGCCGACCCGAACGCATTCGTGCTGCCCAACGGGAGCGTCTACCTGACGCTGGGGCTGGTCGGCACGATGGCGAGCGAGGCGCAGCTCGCGATGGTGCTCGGCCACGAGGCGGCGCACTTCGTCTACCGTCACGGCTACCAGCAGATGTCGAATGCCAAGTCGATGAGCGCGTTCGGCGTCGGGCTCACCGTGTTCACCGGTGGGATCGGCGCGATCGGCAGCGTAGCGCTGGCCGGTGCGTTCTACGGCTATTCGCGCGACAGCGAGCGCGAGGCCGACCGCGTCGGCTTCGAGCGCGTCGTGCGCGCCGGCTATCCGCCGCAGGCCGGCGTCGAGGCCTTCGAGATCCTCGCGGCCGACGCGAAACTCTACGATCGCAAGCAGCCCACGTTCTTCGCCTCGCATCCGTCGATGGTCGAGCGGGCCCAGGCGTTTCGCGAACTGATCGCAGCGCTGCCTTCCGGGGCGGCAGGCAGCGCTGCCGGCGCCACCGCCGGCGGCACGGCTGGCGCCGAAGCCAGCGGCGATCCGGCGCGCGCGGCCCGTTATCGCGAAGCGACCGCCAGGGCTCGGCTCGCCTACCTGCAACTGGCCGTCGAGACCGGGCACCAGAAATCGATCGTCGCGATGCTCGAGCCCCGCTTCGCGGCTGCGGACATCGATCCCGCGTCGGCGTTCTGGCTCGGCGAGGCGTACCGACTGCGCGGCGATGCGGGCGACGCCGGGCGCGCGGCTGGTGCCTATCGCTGGGCCGTCGATCGTGCACCCGATCTGGCAACGGCCTGGCGTGGCATCGGCGAAGTCGCACGGCGTGCGGGCCGGCGCGCCGAGGCGATCGATGCGTATCGCCGCTACCTCGACGGCGCGCCCGACGCGCTCGATCGCGAAGCCATCCGCGCCGAGCTCGAGCGCCTGCAATCTTCGAACGAACAGGGGAACACGCAATGACCGGCATCCTGGGCCGAATGGCGATGCTCGCGCTGCTGGCGCTCGCCGGCGGCTGCGCCACGACCCCGCAGTGGGAGCACTACACCGCGTCGAACCGCATCGAGAGCCCCGAGAAGGGCTTCACGGTGCAGGCGCCGGCCGGATGGCGCCGCTCGCCGGGCGAGGCCGGCGACCGGATCGTGCTCACCGCCGACGGCGCCGGCATCCAGCAACTGGTGCTCGGACGCTTCCCGCTCGACAAGGCGTTTGCGCTGACCAAGGGCAAGGCCACGCCGCAGACCAGCCCGCGCGAACTCGGCGAACTGGTGCTCGCCGAGATCCGCGCCGGCAGCAAGGGATCGACGCTCGAACTGAAGTCGGCCGGCGAGACGCGGATCGACGGCCGGCCGGCCTTCCTGCTGCGCGTCAGCGAGCGCACCCAGGCGGGCGTGCAGTACGAGCGGATCGTCGCCGGTACGCAGGGCGAGTCGAAGATGTTCTGGGCGAGCTGCAAGGCGCTCACGCGCTATTTCTTCGAGCGGGCGCGGCCGGTGTGCGAGCAGGCGATCGAATCGGTGCGGCTCACCGCACTTTGACGGCGGCCGAGGTCAGAAGAACACGGCCGCGCTCACGTTGAACCGACGCGCCAGCCTCTTGGCGATCTCCTTGCTGATGCCGCGTCGGCCGTTCAGGATGTCGGAAATCCGGCCCTGCGGAGCGCAGTCGGCAAGGTCTCCCTGTTTCAGACCGTGCTGGCTCATCAGGATGCGCAGCACCTCCTTCGGCTCGGCCTCGGGTATCGGAGCGTGCTCCGCTTCATAAGCGGCGACCCGGTCGGCCAGATAGTCGAGCACGTCGGCCAGCGGGTGGCTCTCGTCGTCGCCGATCTCGTCGAGCAGGACCTCGATGGTCGCTCGCGCCTCGACATAGTCCTCCTCGGTGCGGACCGACGTGACGCCGACCGCCTCCTTGAACGGGAGCCACGCTCGAAGGATCGCCTGCGGTCGAGTCGCTGGCCTGCGTGCATGGGCCATCAGTTTCTCCTTGTCCTCCGCCAGTTTCCACGCTCGTACGTTTCGTGGGGCAGCACCGCGCGGATGTAGACCTTGCGCCGGTTGTAGTGGATCGAAGCGATCAGCCGGTACTTGTTGCCCCCGATATCGAATACCGTCAGCCCGTCGACGTAATCGGCACTGGCGAAGGTCGCGCGCAAGTCGTTGAAATCCGCGAACACCTCGGTCTTCATGATGCGATACCAGGCGATCAGCGGATGCTCGGCATCCGGGTGCTTGCGCCAGAAGTCGATCAGGATCGGTTTCGCAATCACGTGCACGGCAGTATATACCATTCCGGTATATCGCGGATCGCGCGGGGTGGCGACGCGGCGCCTCGGGGCGCCAAACGCCGCAATCAGGATTTATCCTCGAAAGCGCCGTGCTCGGATATCGGACTGATGGCCGAGGGGCACCGAAGGGTCAGCTACCCAACACTCCTGCGATTCGTTGGGTGACTCACCCGCCGTCCGACTACGCGACGCCCCGGCCGGCGAACGCTCCGGCGTCGATCACTTCGCCAGTTGCGCGGCCAGCGTCTCGACGATCCGCTCGGCCGCCCGCCCGTCCCAGAACTGCGGCCGCCGCCCGGTCTTGCCCTGCCCGGCCAGCACCGCGTCGGCCGCGGCGACGATCTTCGCCGGATCGACGCCGACGATCGTGTTCGTGCCCTCGTCGACCGTCACCGGCCGCTCGGTGTTCTCGCGCAGCGTCACGCAGGGGATTCCCAGCGCGGTGGTCTCTTCCTGCAGGCCGCCGCTGTCGGTGAGGATCAGGCTCGCGTCCTTCCACAGGTTCAGGAAGTCCATGTACGACAGCGGCTTCGTGAGGATCACGTTCGGGCCCAGGTCGAGGCCGAATTTCTCGAGGTTGCCGCGGGTGCGCGGGTGCACCGGGAAGACCAGCGGCAGCTTCGCGGCGATCTCGCGCAGCGCGCCCGCGATGCCCGACAGCGTCGCGCGGTCGTCGACGTTGGACGGCCGGTGCATCGTGACGACGCCGTAGCGGCCCAGCCGTTGCTTGAGCGACTCGCTCTCGAAGCTGCTCTTGTCGGCGGCGGCGAGCTGGTCGCGCTGGTAGAACAGGTTGTCGACCATCACGTGGCCGACGAAGAACACCTGGTCCTCGCGCTTGCCCTCGCGCAGCAGGTTCGCGCGGCCCGCCGGCTCGGTGACGAAGAACCAGTCGCTGATCGAGTCGGTGACCAGCCGGTTGATCTCCTCGGGCATGCGCAGGTCGCCGCTGCGCAGTCCCGCCTCGACGTGCGCGACCGGGATGTGCAGCTTCTTGGCGACGAT
>CALMSQ010000399.1:0-9143 GCA_937872345.1 uncultured Burkholderiales bacterium
GAGGCTTCGCAGGGTCTGGTCATCAGCCCGGGCTGGGGCTTTCGCCTGACGGCGGTGGTCAGCCTGACGGCGGGCAGCTTGTTCCTGATGTGGCTGGGCGAGCAGATCACCGAGCGTGGTCTGGGCAACGGCATCTCGATCCTGATCTTCGCGGGCATCGCGGCCGGCCTGCCGGGCGCTGTAGGCGGATTGGCGGAGCTGGTGCGCACGGGGGCCATGAGCATCATCGTGGCGCTGTTCATCGTCGCCGTGGTGTGCCTGGTGACCTACTTCGTGGTGTTCGTCGAGCGGGGCCAGCGCAAGATCCTGGTCAACTACGCGCGCCGCCAGGTGGGCAACAAGGTGTACGGGGGCCAGTCCTCGCACCTGCCGCTGAAGCTGAACATGTCGGGCGTGATCCCGCCGATCTTCGCGTCGTCGATCATCCTGTTCCCGGCGACGATCGCGCAGTGGTTCACGTCGGGCGACGTGTCGAACCCGATGGTGCGCTGGCTGCGTGACATCGCCGCGACGCTGTCGCCGGGGCAGCCGGTCTACATCCTGCTGTACGCGATGGCGATCATATTCTTCTGCTTCTTCTACACGGCACTGGTGTTCAACAGCCGCGAGACTGCCGAGAACCTGAAGAAGAGCGGCGCGTTCGTCCCGGGCATCCGGCCGGGCGAGCAGACCGCGAAGTACATCGACAAGATCCTGATGCGGCTCACGCTGATCGGTGCGATCTACATCACCGCCGTGTGCCTGCTGCCCGAGTTCCTGGTGTTGAAGTGGAACGTGCCGTTCTACTTCGGCGGCACCTCGCTGCTGATCATCGTCGTGGTCACGATGGACTTCATGGCGCAGGTTCAGGCGTACGTGATGTCGCACCAGTACGAGAGCCTGCTGAAGAAGGCCGGCGCCAAGGGGGCCGGCGCGTAGCGGCCCGCGGGCTGGCGGCCGGGCAAGGGTGGGGTGTCGGAACATCGGGCGACGCGGGAATCGATGAGCAAGGAAGACGTCATCCAGATGCAGGGCGAGGTGGTGGAGAACCTCCCCAACGCGACGTTCCGCGTGAAGCTCGAGAACGGCCACATGGTTCTCGGGCACATCTCCGGCAAGATGCGGATGCACTACATCCGGATCCTGCCGGGCGACAAGGTCACGGTCGAGCTCACGCCGTACGACCTGTCGCGGGCGAGGATCGTCTTCAGGGCGAAGTGACGAAGTGATTTCCGGCCGGCCAATGGGTCGATCCGGGCAACGAGGTGAACGATGAAAGTGATGGCATCAGTCAAGAAGATCTGCCGCAATTGCAAGGTGATCAAGCGCAAGGGCGTCGTTCGCGTCATCTGCACCGATCCGCGGCACAAGCAGCGCCAGGGCTGAGCGAGGAATATCCATGGCACGTATTGCGGGCATCAACATCCCCGACCGTCAGCACACCGAGATCGGCCTGACGGCGATTTACGGCATCGGCCGCACTCGCGCTCGCCAGATCTGCGAGGCGGCGAACGTTCCGTTCGACAAGAAGGTCAAGGACCTCAACGACGCGGAGCTCGAGCGCATCCGCGAGCTGATCGGCAAGCTCACCATCGAGGGCGACCTGCGCCGCGAGGTGTCGATGTCGATCAAGCGGCTGATGGACCTCGGCTGCTACCGCGGCGTGCGGCACCGTCGCGGCCTGCCGGTGCGCGGCCAGCGCACCCGCACGAACGCGCGCACCCGCAAGGGGCCGCGCAAGGCCGGCGTCGCGCTGAAGAAGTAAGCGTCGCGGCTGACCAACACATCGGAGTCGATCCAGCACATGGCTACCAAGTCACAATCGGCAGCGCAGGCGGCCGCCGCGTCGCGCCTTCGCAAGAAGGCGCGCAAGAACGTCTCGGACGGCATTGCGCACGTCCACGCGTCGTTCAACAACACGATCATCACGATCACCGACCGGCAGGGCAACACGCTGTCGTGGGCGTCGTCGGGCGGCGCGGGGTTCAAGGGCTCGCGCAAGTCCACGCCGTTCGCCGCGCAGGTGGCGGCCGAGGCTGCGGGCCGCGCCGCGCAGGAGTGCGGGATCAAGAACCTCGAGGTGATGATCAAGGGCCCGGGCCCGGGCCGCGAGTCGTCGGTGCGCGCGCTCAACGCGTTGGGCATCAAGATCATGCAGATCCAGGACGTCACGCCGATTCCGCACAACGGCTGCCGGCCGCCGAAGAAGCGGCGCATCTGAGGAACGGGAAGGGAGATCCCGTCTCCCTTCCCTGCAACCAAGCCCACTGTTCGTCACCCGCAAGGCCGTCCAGGCCGGGTTACCGAAGACGGACTGACCGCGAAGCGATTCGCGTAATTCGAAGGACTGAAGACGTGGCACGTTATACCGGACCGAAAGCCAAGCTGTCCCGCCGCGAAGGGACCGACCTTTTCCTGAAGAGCGCCCGCCGGGGGCTCGACACCAAGTGCAAGCTCGACAGCAAGCCGGGCCAGCACGGACGCACCTCGGGCTCGCGCCCGTCCGACTACGGGATCCAGCTTCGCGAGAAGCAGAAGGTCAAGCGGATGTACGGCGTGCTCGAGCGCCAGTTCCGGCGCTATTTCGCCGAGGCCGAGCGTCGCAAGGGCAACACCGGCGAGAACCTGCTCAAGCTGCTCGAGAGCCGCCTGGACAACGTCGTCTACCGGATGGGCTTCGGCTCGACCCGCGCCGAGGCGCGCCAGCTGGTCAGCCACAAGTCGGTGATGGTCAACGGCGAGGCGGTGAACATTCCGTCGATGATGGTCCGCCCGAACGACGTCATCACGGTCCGCGAGAAGGCCCGCAAGCAGGCCCGGATCCAGGACGCGCTCAACCTCGCCGAGCAAGGCGGCTTCCCGGCCTGGGTGTCGGTCGACAAGAACAAGATGGAAGGCGTGTTCAAGAACATGCCCGACCGCACCGATCTCGCCGGCGACATCAACGAAAGCCTGATCGTCGAGTTGTACTCGCGCTAATCGAGAGGATATCTATGCAGACTGCCATGCTGAAGCCGCGCATCGTCGAGGTGGAGCAACTCGGTGCATCGCATGCCCGTGTGGTGATGGAGCCGTTCGAGCGCGGTTACGGTCACACGCTGGGCAACGCGCTGCGCCGCGTCCTGCTGTCCTCGATGGTCGGCTACGCGCCCACCGAGGTCCAGATCACGGGCGTGGTGCACGAGTACTCGACCATCGACGGGGTGCGCGAAGACGTCGTCGACCTGTTGCTGAACCTGAAGGGCGTCACCTTCCGGCTGCACAACCGCGACGAGGTGTTCCTCACACTGCGCAAGGACACCCCCGGGCCGGTCACCGCCGCCGACATCGACGTGCCGCACGACGTCGAGGTGATCAACCCCGACCACGTGATCGCGACGCTGACCCAGGGCGGCAAGCTCGACATGTCGATCAAGGTCGAGCGCGGCCGCGGCTACCTGCCCGGCACGATGCGCAACCTGAACGAGACCAAGACGATCGGCAAGATCGTCCTCGACGCCTCGTTCTCGCCGGTGCGTCGCGTCAGCTACCAGGTCGAGAGCGCCCGCGTCGAGCAGCGCACCGACCTCGACCGCCTGGTGGTCGACGTCGAGACCAACGGCGTGATCGCCCCGGAAGAGGCGGTGCGCCAGTCGGCGCGCATCCTCGTCGAGCAGCTGACCGTGTTCGCCGCGCTCGAAGGCGGCGCCGAGCCGGCGATCGAGCCGGCCGGCATCGGCCTCGGCGGCGGCGCGCGTGGCCCGCAGATCGACCCGATCCTGCTGCGCCCGGTCGACGACCTCGAGCTCACGGTCCGCTCGGCGAACTGCCTGAAGGCCGAGAACATCTACTACATCGGCGACCTGATCCAGCGCACCGAGAACGAGCTGCTCAAGACGCCGAACCTCGGCCGCAAGTCGCTCAACGAGATCAAGGAAGTGCTGGCGTCGCGCGGACTGACGCTCGGCATGAAGCTCGAGAACTGGCCTCCGGCCGGCCTCGAGCGCCCGTAACAGAACAAGGCGAGAACGCGAGGAAACCGTCATGCGTCACCGTCACGGACTACGCAAGCTGAACCGCACCAGCGCCCATCGCGAGGCGATGCTGCGCAACATGTGCAACTCGCTGCTTCGGCACGAGCTGATCAAGACCACGCTGCCCAAGGCCAAGGAGCTGCGCCGCGTCGTCGAGCCGATCATCACGCTCGGTCGCAAGCCGTCGCTGGCCAACCGGCGCCTGGCGTTCGACCGGTTGCGCGATCGCGAGATGGTCGTCAAGCTGTTCGACGAGCTCGGCCCGCGCTACGCCAAGCGCAACGGCGGCTACCTGCGGATCCTGAAGTTCGGGTTCCGCGCGGGCGACGCCGCGCCGATGGCGCTGGTCGAGCTGATGGACCGCCCCGAAGAGGCACAGGCCGAAGGCGCGTCGAGCGCCGGCTGAGCGCCGATCGCGGGCCGCCGCCCGGCCGCACGCCGGCCGGCGGCGCTGCGACGGACTCGGGAACGGGCGCCCCGCGGTGTCGGCACCGCGCGGCGCCCTGGTTTTTTTCCGGGGCCGCTTCGAACCGATGTCCGAGATCCTCAGCGTTTCCGGGTTGGTCAAGCGCTTCGCGGGCGTCGAGGCGATCGACGGGCTCGACTTCGCGGTGCGGCGCGGCGAGTGCTTCGGCCTGCTCGGGCCCAACGGCGCCGGCAAGAGCACGACGCTGAAGGCGATCCTGGGGCTGGTCGAGCCCGACGCGGGCCGGATCCGCCTGCTGGGCCTCGACATTCCCGCGCAGGCGCGCCAGGCGCGCGCCCGTGTCGGCGTCGTCCCACAGTCCGACGCGCTCGACCCGGACTTCACGGTGGCCGAGAACCTGATCGTGTTCGGCCGCTACTTCGGCCTGTCGCGCGCGGCGCTCGACGCCCGGCTCGACATGCTGCTGGAGTTCGCAGGGCTCGCCCACAAGCGCGACGCGAAGATCCACGAGCTGTCGGGCGGGATGCGGCGGCGCCTCACGCTCGCGCGGGCGCTGGTCAACGATCCCGAAGTGCTGTTCCTCGACGAGCCGACCACCGGCCTGGACCCCCAGGCGAGGCACCTGATCTGGGAGAGGCTTCGGCGGCTGCTCGCCAACGGCAAGACGATCGTCCTGACGACGCACTTCATGGAGGAGGCCGAGCGCCTGTGCAGCCGGCTGGCGATCATCGACCACGGGCGGCGCATCGCGATGGACACGCCCGCGGCGCTGATCGCGAGCCAGATCGAGCCGCACGTCGTCGAGGCGACCGGGGACGCGGTGGCCCGATGGGCGCGCGAGCTCGCCCCGGCGCTCGCGGCGCGGGTCGAAGTGGTCGGCGAGACCGCCTTCGCGTATTGCGCGACCCTCGACGCTGCGACGGCGGCCGGTGCTTCGGCAGCCGCGATCGCGTCGCTGCGCGTGCTGCAGCGCCCGGCCAACCTCGAGGACGTCTTCCTGAAGCTCACCGGTCGCGACCTGCGCGACTGATCCTGCGCTACCGAGCCGCGAGAGCCGAACGCGATGAACCTCTATGCCGCGCCACGCCCGTCGATGCGATTCCTGCCGGTCTACCGGCGAAACCTGCTGGTGTGGCGCAAGCTCGCGGTGGCCAGCGTGATCGGCAACATCGCCGACCCGCTGATCATCCTGGTCGCCTTCGGGTACGGGCTCGGCCGGCTGCTGCAGCAGGTCGACGGCGTGCCGTACATCCTGTTCCTCGCGGCCGGCTCGATGTGCATGAGCACGATGATGGCCGCGAGCTTCGAGTCGCTGTACTCGGCGTTTTCGCGAATGCACGTGCAGCGCACCTGGGATTCGCTGCTGAATGCCCCGCTCGAGCTCGACGACATCGTGATCGCCGAGTGGCTGTGGGCCGCGACCAAGAGCGTGCTCTCCGGCGTCGCGATCGTCACTGTCGTCTGGCTGCTGGACATCTCGCGCGAGCCGACACTGGTGCTGGCGTTGCCGGTCGTGGCCCTCACCGGCCTGGTGTTCGGCGCCATCGGGCTGTGCGTGAACGCGCTCGCGCGCGGCTACGACTTCTTCACCTACTACTTCACGCTGGTGCTCACGCCGATGATCTTCCTGTCCGGCGTGTACTACCCCGTGGCGCAACTGCCCGACTGGCTTGCGGCGATCGCTGGCGCGCTGCCGCTGGCGGCGGCCGTCGAACTCGCGCGCCCGCTGGTGCTCGGTCGCCTGCCCGACGCTCCGCTCGTGCCGCTGCTCGTGCTGCTGGCCTACGCCGGCGGGGCGCTGTATCTTGCGATGATCCTGACGCGGCGGCGCTTTGCCGCCTGAAGTCAGGCACCGCCGCCCACGACCGAAGCCGCCCGGCATGGACCCCGCCGAACGATCCGTCCCCGAACCGGTGCGCATCGCGCCGCCCGATGGCCTGCTGCTGGTCCTGACCAACGTGCCCGACCGCGACGTCGCTGCGTCGATCGCGCGCACCCTGGTCGACGAACGGCTGGCCGCCTGCGTGAACGTCCTCGGCGAGTGCCGCTCGGTCTACCGCTGGAAGGGCGCGGTCGAAGAGGCCGACGAGATCACGCTGCTGGTCAAGACCACGCGTCGCCGGCACGCGGCGTGCCAGCAGCGCCTGAAGGCGCTGCACCCGTACGAGGTGCCCGAGCTCGTGACGATCGCGCCCGACGCGGTGTGGCCGGCCTACGCGAGCTGGGCGATCGCCGAGACGCGCGACGCGTCCGGCGGGAGCGATCAGGGCTGAGCGTCGCCCGACCCGGCGCGCGGGCTCGCTTGCCGCGCGCGTCGCCGCCGGCGTGCCCCGAACAGGCTGGACGCCGACAACATCGCGCGCGCCCGGAAGAACGCGACCAGCAGCACGCCGATCGTCGCCATTGCGCCGAGGGTCCACCAGAAGCCCGACGCCGAGTGCTGGCCGGGGATGAACTCGAAGTTCATCCCGAAGACGCCGGTGATCAGCGTCAGCGGCAGGAACACCGCGGTGATCGCGGTCAGGGTGCGCATGATCTCGTTGGTGCGGTACGCGGTGGCCGAGAAATGCAGTTGCACCGCGCTCTCGACCGACGACTCCAGTCGCCGCGCGTGACTGAGCACGCGGTGGATGTGCCCGACGAGGTCGCTGGTGCGGACCTCCAGCGCGTCGCTGAGCGCATGCAGTCCGTGCGTGCCATGCGGTGCCGCCTCGGTGCGCTCGCGCCGCTCGTCGCGCCACTCCTGCAGCGCGTCGAGCTGCTCCTCGCAGAGGTCCTCGAGACGGCGCGCTTCGCGCCGCGCTTCGAGCAGCGCGTACCAGTCGCGAAACGGCCGCCGCGGATCGAGCAGCTCGCGCTGCCGGCGCTCGAACTGCTCGCCGAGCGGCTGCCGCAGCTCGAGGTATCGATCGACCATGCCGTTGAGGATGCGCAGCATCAGCTCCTCGGGCAGGGCGGGCAGGCGAGCCCGTCCGCCCGCCGCGAGCAGGCGGTCTCGGATCGCGGGCACCAGCCGGCTGTCGGGCGCGCGTACCGTGACCAGCACGCGCGGAAACACGAAGAAAACGGCCGGGCGCGTCTTCACGCGGATCACCTCGGCCGGGTCGACGACGTCGGTGCGGAACGCCAGGCCGCGGAACACGATCATCTCGTAGTCGTTGGTCGAATCGAAGAACGACGGGTGGTTCGGATTCTCGGCGTCGAGCAGGTGGTCCTCGAACACGGGCGTGCCCGTGAGTTGCTGCACCGGGGCCGTCCAGGCCCGGCGGTCCTCGTAGACGCAGTCGCACCAGACGAATCCGTCCTCGGGCATCGCCGGCACGGCGTCGGCGACGACGGCGCCGCCGGGTCGGACGATCACGAACTGCATCGCGGGCGGTGCTGGCGAGGGAACGCGACGGCGGCGCGCGACCGGCCGCTCAGCGCGCCTCGCGAAGCCAGCGCGCGACGTCGCGCGCGAAGTAGGTGAGGATGCCGTCGGCGCCCGCGCGGCGCATCGCCAGCAGCGACTCGGTGGCCACTGCGCGTTCGTCGAGCCAGCCGTTGGCGGCAGCCGCCTTCAGCATCGCGTACTCGCCGCTCACCTGGTAGACGAAGGTCGGGCAGCGGAAGGTGTCCTTCACCCTGCGCACGATGTCCAGGTACGGCATGCCCGGCTTGACCATCACCATGTCCGCGCCCTCGCGCAGGTCGAGCGCGACCTCGCGCAGCGCCTCGTCGGAGTTGGCCGGATCCATCTGGTAGGTCTTCTTGTCGCCCTTCCCGAGATTGGAGGCCGAGCCCACCGCATCGCGGAACGGCCCGTAGAAGCCCGACGCGTACTTGGCCGAATAGGCCATGATCTTCGTATGGATGCGCCCGGCGGATTCGAGCGCGCGGCGGATCGCGCCGATGCGTCCGTCCATCATGTCGGACGGGGCGACGATGTCGACGCCGGCCTCGGCCTGCACCAGCGCCTGGCGCGTCAGGATCTCCACGGTCGGGTCGTTGAGCACGTAGCCGTTCTCGTCGATGACGCCGTCCTGCCCGTGGCTGGTGTAAGGGTCGAGCGCCACGTCGGTGAGCACGCCGAGCTCGGGGAAGCGCTGCTTGAGCGCGGCGACCGCGCGCGGCACGAGGCCGTCCGGATCGAGGGCCGCCCGGCCGTCGTGCGTCTTCGACGACGGCTCGATGACCGGGAACAGCGCGATCACCGGAATGCCCAGCTTCAGGCAGTCCTCGGCGACCGGCAGCAGCCGGTCGACGGTCATCCGCTCGACGCCCGGCATCGACGGCACCGCCTGGGTCTGCGCGGCACCATCGATGACGAACACCGGATAGATGAGGTCGTCGGCATGCAGCACGTGCTCGCGCACCAGCCGTCGCGAAAAGTCGTCGCGGCGCAGCCTGCGCATGCGTACCGACGGGTAGTCCTGGAAGAAGTGCTCGCCTGAAGCCATGTCCGTGGGTTCCTCCGATGCGGGGACGCGTCGCCGCGCGCGTTCAGCCAGTCGCGGCGCCGGCGCCGGGAGCGTCGCCATCGCCGGGAGTGTCGCCATCGCGGTCCGGGGCGGCGTCGGCGCCTCGCCCGGAAAGCCATTCGCCGATGAACTCGCGCGCTTCCTCGACCCCGACCTGGCGCGTCGCCGAGAACGATAGCAGAGCGACCGGATTCGGCATCTGCAGCGCCCGAAGGTCGGCCTCGGCTTCGCGCATCGCCGCGGCCCGCTGCGCCTGCCCGAGCT
>CALMSQ010000400.1:0-3045 GCA_937872345.1 uncultured Burkholderiales bacterium
GGCCGCTCGCGCTGCGCGCCGAGCACGTCGTCGGCCAGCAGCGCGACGATCGCCGGCAGGTCCTCGCGGGTCGCCCGGCGCAGCAAGGGCGCTTGCGGGGCGGTAGCCGGTGCGGCCGCGTACGGGGTACCCGGCGCAGGGGTGTGCGATTCGCCCACGGCGGGGCCACCCACGCCGGGGCCGCCCTCGCCCGCGGCGGCGGACGCGCCGGCCGGGACCGCAGTGCCCGCGGCCGCCCCGGCGGCAGCGACGATCGCGGCCAGGTCGACGCGCTCGATCGCCCCGACCGCGGCCTCGAAGCGTCCCAGCTCGCACAGACCCTGGATGCCGGCATCCTCGTAGGCGTCGATCGCCGCGCCGGAGCAGGCGTCGCGCACCGCGGCCGCCAGGTCGGACAGCGTCGTCGAGCTCATTGCCGGGCCCCCTTTGCGCGTTGCGTGCGAGACCGCACCGAGCGCGATTCTAGTGGCCCGCAGCCGCGCCGGCCTCGAGGCCCGCGGCAGCGGTGGGGTTGCCCGCGCGCAGGCGCCGGTGCGCGCGGGCCAGGCGCTCGACCGCCTCGGCCAGCTGTCCCGGATCGAGCGTCGCATAGCTCAGGCGCAGCGCCGACGGGTCCGGCGCGTCGTCGTAGAACGCCGCGCCGGGCACGAAGATCGTGTCCTCGTCGCGCGCGGCCGGCAGCAACGCCGACGCGTCGGTGCCGTCGGTAAACCGCGCCCAGACGAACATTCCGCCCTCGGGACGCCCGAAGCGCAGTGAATCGCCGAAGCGCGCGCCGAGCGCGTCGCAGAGCGCGTCGCGACGCGCCCCGTAGGTCGCGCGGAGTTGCGGCAGCCGCTGCGCGAGCCGGCCCGAGCGCAGGTAGCGGTCGGCGACCTCCTGCACCAGCGTCCCGGTGTGCAGGTCCAGCGCCTGCTTGACCCGCACGACCGCGTCGCGCAGCCAGCGCGGCAGCACCGCGAATCCGATCCGCAGCCCCGGCGACATCACCTTCGACAGCGTCGACACGTAGGCACACCAGTGCGCGGCTCCCGGCGTCTCGCGCGCCAGCGCGACCAGCGGCGGATGCGCGACGCCTTCGACGCGCAGCTCGCCGTACGGATCGTCCTCGACGAGCACGACGCGCCGGCGCAGCGCCCATCCGATCAGCGCACGCCGCCGCTCGAGCGACAGCGTCGCGCCGGTCGGGTTCGCGAAGTTCGTGACCAGGTAGACGAACTTGGGGGCCGGCCCGTTGTCCGCGACGAGCCGCTCGACGCAGGCGCCGTCGGCGTCGGCGGGCACGGTGACGAAGCGTGCGCCGCTCAGCGCGAACGCCTGCAGGGCCGCCAGGTAGCTCGGCCGCTCGAGCGCGACCCGGTCGCCCGGATCGACCAGCGCGCGCGCGAGGAGGTCCAGCGCCTGCTGCGAGCCCGCAGTGACCACGACGTCGGCCGGCTCGACCGCGGCGCCACGTTGCGCCATCAGCGCCGCGAGCGACTCGCGCAACGATGCCTGGCCATCGGTCGCCCCGTATTGCAGCGCCTGCCGCGGCGCCTCGCGCATCGCCTGCGCGAACGCGCGCTCGATGCCTTCGACGTCGAACTGGTCGGCCGCCGGCAGGCCGCCGGCCAGCGACAGCATTCCCGGCCGCTGCGCGTCGCGCAGCAGGTCGCGCACCGCCGAGCTGCGCATCGCGACGACCCGGCGCGCAAGCGGCGTATCGGCACCGTATCGGAGCGTGTCCTGGTCCATGGGTGACCTCCGCGGCGGATTCAGCGCACGAGCTGCGCTGCCCGGTCACCTTAGCGCGGCGGCGGCGCCTTCGTCCCGGGCAGCGCGCATTGCCGCGCGCCGTCGCCGTCATGGCGAGCGACCGGTACAGTCGGCTTGCGCGCAGTCTCCGTGCCGCCCGCTGCGGCCCCCCGAGCCCCCTGCCGAACCGGCCCGCTGCGGGCCGTGGCTCGCGACGCCACGGTCGCAGGCGCCCCCCGGGCCCTCCTCAGACGCCCCCGACGATGCGTCCGTCGACGATCTCGATCCTGCGGTGGCAGCGCGCCGCCAGCCTCGGGTCGTGCGTGACGATCAGGCAGGCCGATCGCATGTCGCGGTTGAACTCGAGCAGCAGGTCGAATACCTCGTCGGCACTCTTCGTGTCGAGATTGCCGGTCGGTTCGTCGGCGAGGATCAGCCTTGGCGCGAGTGCCAGTGCACGGGCAATCGCGACCCGCTGCTGCATGCCGCCCGACAGCTGCGACGGCCGCTTGCGCATCGCGTCCGCGAGGCCGACGCGCGCCAGCAGCGCCCGTGCGGCAGCCTCTGCCTGCGCGTCGGCCATCCCACGGTCGATGATCGCCGGCATCATCACGTTCTCCAGCGCGCTGAATCCCGGCAGCAGGTGGTGGAACTGGAAGACGAAGCCGATGGCGCGCCCGCGCAGCGCGGTCAGCCCCGCCTCGTCGAGCCCCGCGGTGTCGCGCCCCGCGATCGCGAGGCGCCCCGCGGTCGGCCGTTCGAGCAGGCCGATGATGTTCAACAGCGTGCTCTTGCCCGATCCCGAGGGCCCGACCAGCGCGACGAACTCGCCCTCGTCGAGCCGGGCGTCGATGCCGTGCAGCACCTCGGTCGCGACCGGCGTGTCGACGCCGTACGACTTGCGGATGCCCTGTAGCTCGACGATCGCGCCCACGCCGCTCACATCCTGATCGCCTGGACCGGATCCATTCGTGCGGCACGCCGCGCCGGCAGCGCAGCGGCTGCGAGCCCGACGACGATCGCGACCGCGCAGGCCGACAGCACGATCGTCGGGTCCATCTGCGCGACGAACAGCGGTGATCCGTCGGCATTGCGGTAGACGCTCGCGAAGAAGTACAGCAGCCCGGTGGCCAGCCCCACGCCGAGCGCCGAGCCGACCAGTCCGTACAGGGCCCCCTGCAGCAGGAACACCGTCATGATCTTCCCCGGGCTCGCGCCCATCGCGCGCAGGATCCCGATCTCGCGCTGCTTCTGCACCACCGAGACCACCAGCACGCTGGCGATGCCCACCGCGACGATGGCCACGACGAA
>CALMSQ010000401.1:0-14641 GCA_937872345.1 uncultured Burkholderiales bacterium
GAGCGGCTCATGACGCGCACCACGCGCCAGCTCGCGATCACCGAGTTCGGCGAGCGCATCCTCGAGCACGCGCGACGCCTGCTGGAGGAAACCGAAGCCGCCAGCGCGCTGGCGCAGCACCGGCAGGCCACCCCGCAGGGCACGCTGCGCGTGTCGCTTCCGCCGGGGTTCCTCGACGAGCTCGAGCTGGTGCCCTTCCTCCTGGAATTCGCCGAGCGCCATCCCGACGTGCGCCTCGAGCTGGACATCTCGCCGCGCCGGGTCGACGTGATCGCGGAGCGCTTCGACGTCGCGGTACGCGTTGCGCCCCGATTGCCGGACGACGCCACGCTGGTCGCCCGCCGACTGATCGACCTCGAGCAGGGTCTGTTCGCGAGCCCGGCCTATCTCGCGCGCGCCGGCAGGCCGTCGTCGCCCGCGCAGTTGCTGGCCGGCCACGCGGCCTTGCGGCTGGTGTCGAGCGACGGCGAGCCGCATCCGTGGCGACTCGCCCGCGGCGGCGAGCGATGGGAGGGCTTGCCGGATGGTCCGATCGCGGCCAACTCGATCGGCCTGATGTCGACGCTGGCGCGGCACGGAATGGGCATCGCCGGCCTGTCCGCGCGCTACGCCGCTTCGCTGGTCGCGCAGGGCCTGCTCGAGCGCGTGCTGCCCGAGTGGTGCCTGCCGACGATGACCGTCTGGTGCGTGACGCCGGGCAGGCGGCTGCTGCCGCGGCGCACGTCGGTGTTCGTGGCGATGCTCGATGCGCAATTGCAGCGGCCGCTGACAGCCCCGCGCTGATCGGCGTCGGGGACCGGCCGCCCGGAAGAGAGGGGAACACCATGCCTGAATCGTTCGACCTGTGCGTCATCGGCGGCGGATCGGGGGGCGTTCGCGCTGCCCGCATCGCCGCCGGACACGGCGCGAAGGTGGCGCTGGCCGAGGAGTACCGCTATGGCGGCACTTGCGTGATCCGGGGCTGCGTGCCCAAGAAGCTGCTGGTGCTCGCGAGCCGCCTCGCCGACGAGTTCGAGCGCGCTCCGGCCTATGGATGGCAGGTCGACGGCGCGCGCTTCGAATGGTCGACGTTGCGCGAAGCCAAGGATCGCGAGCTCGCGCGGCTCGAGTCGATCTACCGTGACGGGCTCGCGCGGGCGGGCGTTCGCACGATCGACTCGCGCGCGGTGCTCGAGGGGCCCGGCCGGGTGCGGCTCATCGCCAGCGGCGAGATGCTGCGCGCGGCGCACGTGCTGGTGGCCACCGGCGGCACGCCGTACGTGCCGGAGATCCCCGGTGCCGGGCTCGCGATCACGTCGAACGAGGCCTTCGACCTGCCGGAACTGCCGTCGCGCATCGTCATCGAGGGCGGCGGCTTCATCGCCGTCGAGTTCGCCTGCCTGCTGCAACGGCTGGGCGTGCAGGTGACGCTGGTCTATCGGGGCGGCCTGATCCTGCGACGCTTCGACGACGACCTGCGCCGGCACCTGGACGCCGCGATGAGGGAGGCGGGCATCACGATCCGCACCGGCGAGACGATCACCGCGATCGAGCGGCGCGGCGCCGGCCTGCGCGCGCTCACCGACCGCGGCGCGGCGCTCGACGCCGACCAGGTGATGCTCGCCGTCGGGCGAGTGCCGAACACCGCGGGCCTGGGCCTCGAGACCGTCGGCGCCGAGGTCGATGCGCGCGGCGCGATCCGCGTCGCGGACGATTCGCGCACCACCGCCGAAGGCGTCTGGGCCGTCGGCGACGTGACCGATCGCCTGGCGCTCACGCCGGTGGCGATCCGCGAGGGCCACGCCTTCGCCGACACCGTGTTCGGGGCCAAGCCCTGGGCCTGCGATCACGAGGACGTGCCGCAGGCGGTCTTCACGACGCCGGAGATCGGCACCGTGGGGCTCACGGAGGTTCAGGCGCGCGAGCGCTTCGCCCGAGTGGACGTCTACCGCAGCAGCTTCCGGCCGATGAGCAACGTGCTGGCGCGCCGGGTCGAGCGCATGCTGGTCAAGCTGGTCGTCGATCGCGACACCGACCGCGTGCTGGGCGTGCACCTGTGCGGGCCCGACGCCGCCGAGATGATCCAGCTCGCCGGCATTGCGGTGAAGATGAAAGCGACCAAGCGGCAGTTCGACCAGACGGTGGCCGTGCACCCGACCGCGGCGGAGGAACTCGTGACGATGCGCGAGCCCGTCGACGCGAACAAGGGTGCCGCTACAATCGGCCGCTGATGCCCGACCTGCTCATTCCACTGCTGTTGCCGTTCGCCGGGAGCGCGCTGGCCGCGCTGCTGCCGTCGAACGCGCGCAATCGCGAGGCGTGGCTGGCGGCGGCGGTCGCGCTGGCCGGGATCGTCGCCCTGGCGGCCCGGTATCCGGAGATCGCCGCCGGCGAGGTGCTGCGCCACGAGATCGAGTGGCTCCCCGGCCTCGGCCTCGCCTTCGTCGTCCGCGTCGACGGCTTCGCGTGGATGTTCGCGATGCTGGTGCTGGTGATCGGGCTGCTGGTCGTCGTCTATGCGCGCTACTACATGTCGCCGTCGGACCCGGTGCCGCGCTTCTTCTCGTTCTTCCTCGCGTTCATGGGCTCGATGCTCGGCATCGTGCTGTCGGGCAACCTGATCCAGCTGGCGATGTTCTGGGAGCTCACCAGCCTGGTCTCGTTCCTGCTGATCGGCTACTGGCACCATCGCGCCGATGCTCGCCGCGGCGCCAGAATGGCGCTCGCGATCACCGTCGCCGGGGGCCTGTGCCTGTTCGTCGGCGTGCTGATGCTCGGGCAGGTGGTCGGAAGCTACGACCTCGACCGGGTGCTGGCCTCCGGAAACATCGTGCGCGAGCACGACTGGTATCGGCCGATCCTCGTGCTCGTCGCGCTGGGCGCGCTCACCAAGAGCGCGCAGTTCCCGTTCCACTTCTGGCTGCCGCGCGCCATGGCGGCGCCCACGCCGGTATCGGCCTTCCTGCATTCGGCGACGATGGTCAAGGCGGGCGTGTTCCTGCTCGCGCGCCTGTGGCCCGTTCTGGCGGGCACGCCCGAGTGGTCGTGGATCGTCGGCGGCGCCGGCCTGTCGACGCTGCTGCTCGGCGCTTTCGTCGCGATCTTCCAGCACGACCTGAAGGGGCTGCTCGCGTACTCGACGCTCAGCCACCTGGGCCTGATCACGCTGCTGCTCGGAATCGGCACGCCGCTCGCAGCGATCGCGGCGATCTTCCACACGATGAACCACGCGACGTTCAAGGCCTCGCTGTTCATGGCCGCGGGCATCGTCGATCACGAGACCGGCACGCGCGACATGCGCCGGCTCAGCGGCCTGTACCGGGTGATGCCGATCACCGCGACGCTGGCCACGGTGGCGGCGGCGGCGATGGCCGGCGTGCCGCTGCTCAACGGCTTCCTGTCCAAGGAGATGTTCTTCTACGAGGCGGCACAGGCCGGTTCGCCGCGCGACTACCGGCTCGCGTTCGCGGCGACCGTCGCCGGCATGTTCAGCGTCGCCTATTCGCTGCGCTTCATCCACGAGGTGTTCTTCGGTGCGCCGCCGCACGAGCTTCCGAAGACGCCGCACGAGCCGCCGCGCTGGATGCGCTTCCCGATCGAGATGCTGGTCCTCGCGTGCCTGGTAGTCGGCGTCGCGCCCGCGCTCACCGTCGGCCCGTTCCTCGACGTCGCCGCCCGGTCGGTGCTCGGCGACGCCACGCCGCAGTACAGCCTCGCGATCTGGCACGGACTGAACCTGCCGGTGCTGATGAGCGTGATCGCGCTGGCCGGCGGCACCGCGCTGTACCTTCTCTTGCAACGCCACCTGCGGATCGGCAGCGTCGAGCGGGTGCCGTTCGTGCATCGGCTCGACGGGCAACGCCTGTTCGAGCGCTTCCTGGACGGCATCGGCGTCTGGGCGACCCGCCTCGAAGGCCTGCTGGGCACTGTGCGGCTGCAGCCGCAACTGGGGATCCTGATCGTGGTGGCGGTCGTCGCCGGTGCGGCGCCGCTCGCCGCGGGTGGCCGGCTTCGGGGCGACGCGCCGCTCACCGCCGTCGACCCCGTGTTCGCGCTGCTGTGGGCGGTGGGCATCGCCTGCGCGGTCGGCGCGGCCTGGCAGGCCAAGTATCACCGGCTGATGGCGCTCGCGCTGATGGGCGGGGCCGGCCTGGTGACCAGCCTGACCTTCGTCTGGCTGTCGGCGCCGGATCTCGCGCTGACCCAACTGATGGTGGAGACGGTCACGACCGTGCTGATCCTGCTCGGCCTGCGCTGGCTGCCGCCGCGGCTGGAGGCGCGCGGGGCCGGCCAGCGACCGTCGCTGCGCGACCGGGCGCGGCGCGCGCGCGACCTGGTCCTCGCGCTGGCCGCCGGCTCGGGTGTCGCCGCGCTCGCCTGGGCGATCATGACGCGGCCGTTCCCCCAGGGGATGGCGCCGTTCTACCTGTCGCGTTCGTTGTCCGAAGGCGGCGGGGCCAACGTCGTCAACGTGCTGCTGGTCGACTTTCGCGGCTTCGACACGATGGGCGAGATCACGGTGCTGGGCATCGTTGCGGTCTCGGTTTACGCGCTTCTGCGGCGCTTCCGGCCCGATCCCGAGAGCATCGCGCTCCCGGTCCAGCAATCCGCGGAGCCGGCGCCGACCGGCGAGGCCGCCCGACCCGGCGCCGACGCGGCGCACGGCTACCTGATGGTGCCGGCGGTCTTCGTCCGGACGCTGTTCCCGATCATGACCGTGGTCTCGATCTTCTTCTTCATTCGCGGCCACAACGAGCCCGGCGGCGGATTCGTCGCCGGCCTGATCATGGCGGTGGCGATCATCCTGCAATACATGGTTGGCGGAACGATCTGGGTCGAGGAGCACCTCAGGCTGTTTCCGCGCCGGCTCGTCGCCATCGGGCTGCTGGTGGCGGCGACGACCGGCGCGGGGTCCTGGTACTTCGGCTACCCGTTCCTGACGAGCCACTCCGCGCATCCGCAGCTGCCGCTGCTCGGCGTCGTGCCGATGCCCAGCGCATTCCTGTTCGACCTGGGCGTCTACGTGCTGGTGGTGGGCGCGACTGCGGTGATCCTGCTCGCGCTGGCGCACCAGTCTGTGCGCAGCCACCGCGCAGCGCAGATGGCGGCGGGGTCGGCGACTCCCGGCGCGTCGGCGGCGGCGTCGTTTGCCGCGCTCGGCCAGGGAGGGCCGCGCCAGTGGAGCTGATCGTCGCGATCGCCATCGGCGTGCTGGTCGGCGCCGGCGTCTGGCTGGTGCTGCGGCCGCGGACGTTCCAGGTGATCGTCGGCCTGTCGCTGATCTCGTACGGCGTCAACCTGTTCATCTTCGCGATGGGCCGGCTGAAGATCGACCGGGTGCCGATCGTCGCGCCGGGCCCGGTCGATCCGGCGCAATTCGCCGACCCGCTGCCGCAGGCGCTCGTGCTGACGGCGATCGTGATCGGCTTCGCGATGACTGCGCTGTTCCTCGTGCTGCTGCTCGCGCTGCGCGGCTTCAGCGGCACCGACCACGTCGACGGCGAGGAGCCGCCCGAGTGATGCGCTGGGCCGACCACCTGATCGTTGCGCCGGTCGTGTTGCCGCTGGTGGCGGGGGCGTTGCTGGTGCTGGTCGACGAGCAGCGCCGCCGACTGAAGTTCGCGATCAGCCTCGTTGCCGTGCTCGGCCTGCTGGCGCTCGCGGTCGCGCTGGTCGCGCTGGCGCACGGCCGCCCCGAGGGGTGGACCGGCGCGGTCGGCGTCTACCTCGCGGCCAACTGGCCGGTGCCCTTCGGCATCTCGCTGGCCGCCGACCGGCTCTCCGCGGTGATGGTGCTGCTGAGCGCGCTGCTCGGCCTCGCATCGCTGGTCTTCGCGCAGGCGCGCTGGGCGCGCGCCGGCGTCCACTTCCAGGCGCTGATCCAGTTCCTGCTGATGGGGCTCAACGGCGCGTTCCTCACTGCCGACCTGTTCAACCTGTTCGTGTTCTTTGAGGTGATGCTGGCTGCGTCCTACGGCCTGGTGCTGTACGGCTCGGGCCCGGTGCGCGTCCGGGCCGGCCTTCACTACGTCGCGGTCAACCTGCTCGCGTCCTCGCTGTTCCTGATCGGCGTGTCGATGATCTACGCGGTCACGGGAACCCTGAACATGGCCGACCTGGCGCGTCAGGTACCCCGCCTCGCGGCCGGCGACCGCCCGCTGCTCGAGGCGGGCGCCGCGGTGCTCGCCGTGGCGTTCCTGGTCAAGAGTGCGATCTGGCCGCTGGCGTTCTGGTTGCCGCCCGCCTACTCGGCAGCGAGCACGCCGGTGGCGGCGGTCTTCGCGATCATGACCAAAGTCGGCGTCTACGTGATCATGCGGCTGTGGCTGCTGGTGTTCGCCGGCGAGGCGGGCGGCGCGGCCGGCTTCGGCCGCGACTGGCTGCTCTATGGCGGCATGGCGACGATCGCCTTCGCGGCGCTCGGCATGCTGGCCACGCAGGACCTGCGCCGGCTGGCCAGCTACAGCGTGCTCATGTCCTCGGGCACGCTGCTGGCCGCCATCGCGTTCGACGATCCGGCCGTGCTGGCCGGGGCACTGTACTACCTGGTCAGCGCCACCTTCGCAGCGGCTGCGCTGTTCCTGCTGATCGAACTGGTCGAGCGCAGCCGCGCGTTCGGCTCCGGCGTGCTGGCGGTCACGCTCGAGGCCTTCGAGGCGCAGGGCGCGCTGCATGCGGGGCCGGCCATCGCCAGCGACGAGCACGAGGACGCCGGCGTGATCATCCCCGCGGCGATGGCCTTCCTCGGCACGAGTTTCCTGTGCTGCGCGCTGCTGATGGCCGGACTTCCGCCGCTGTCGGGTTTCGTCGGCAAGTTCGCGCTGCTGGCCGGCCTGCTCGGCCCGGGACACCCGCAGGCACCGACCCCCGCCGCCGTGACGCCGGCAGCGTGGTCGATGCTGGGCCTGGTCGTCGCTTCCGGGCTGGCGGCGACGATCGCGACGATGCGCATCGGCATCCGGGTGTTCTGGGTCCAGGTCCGGCGCTCGCCGCCGCGCCTGCGCGTGATCGAGGCGGCGCCGATCGCGGCGCTGCTTCTGGCGTGCGTCGCGATCACGATCCAGGCCGGACCCGTGATGCGCTACCTCGAGGCCGCGGCCGCCGCGATGCACCGCGGCGACGCCTACACCGACGCGGTCATCACGGCGCCGCAGGTGCCCGCCGCAGGCGAGGCACGACGATGAGGCGCTTCGTCCCCGCGCCGGCGATGTCGGCGTTCCTGGCGATCCTGTGGCTGGTGCTGGTGCAGAGCCTGGCGCCCGGCCACCTGCTGCTCGCGCTGCTGCTCGGCCTCTGGGTACCGTACGCGACCAGGCGGATGCGCCCGCTGCAGCCACGGCTGCGCCGTCCCGGGGCGATGCTGCGGCTGTTCGCGGTCGTGCTGGTCGACATCGTGCGTTCCTGCATCCACGTCTCGGCGATCATTCTCGGCAAGCCGGAGCGGCGCCAGCGCTCGGGCTTCATGAGCATTCCGCTCGACCTGCGCGACGCGCACGGACTCGCCGTGCTCTCGACGATCATCAACTCGACGCCCGGCACCGTCTGGGCCGAGCTGAGTGCAGACCGGTGCTGGCTGATGATCCACGTGCTCGACCTGCACGACGAGCAGTGGTGGATCGACACGATCAAGAACCGCTACGAGAAACCGCTGATGGCGATCTTCGAATGACGAGCGCAGTGCAATTCGCGACCGGTTTCCTGCTCGCCTGCCTCGGGCTGGCGATCGTGTTCGCGACGATCAGGCTGTTCCGCGGGCCCAGCGCGCAGGACCGCGTGATGGCGCTCGACACGCTGTACCTGTGCGCGATGCTGGTGACGCTGACCCTGGGGATCCGCTTCGGCAACCCGGTCTACTTCGAGGTGGCGCTGCTGATCGCGCTGGTCGGCTTCGCCGGTTCGATCGCGATGGCGAAGTTCCTGCTGCGCGGCGAGGTGATCGAATGAGTGCCGAGGCGCTGCCGCTCTGGGCCGCGATTCCAGTGACGCTGCTGTTGCTGCTCGCCGGGTGCCTGGCCGTGATTGGCGGGCTCGGCCTGCTGCGCCTGTCGAACTTCTACCAGCGCAGCCACGGGCCGGCGATGATCAATACGCTCGGCGCGGGCTGCGTGCTGGTGGCCTCGATGCTGTATTTCAGCGCGACCGGGTCGCGCCCGGTGATCCACGAGTTGCTGATCACCGTGTTCGTGCTGCTGACCGCACCGGTGACCGCGATGCTCCTGATGCGCGCGGCGGTCCATCGCGACCGGCGCAGCGGGCGCAACGACGTGCCGGCCGCGCCGGACGCGGCGCGCGCCGCAGCCGCGACCGGGCAGCGCCGCGAGTGACCGGCGCGCCGGGTCAGCGGCCCGACGATGCGGGCGAGCGCTGCGAAATGCGCCGGATCACCACCTTCTCGAACTCGGCGACCACGAACACGAACAGCCCCGCAGCCATCGCCCTGAGCCACTCCGCCGCCGTCAGATCAGTCGATCCGAAGATCGCCTGCAGCGCGGGAGCGTGCGTGAACAGCAGCTGCAGCAGCAGGCACGCGCCGACGCAGACGAGCACGTAGCGGTTGCCGAGCAGACCCGCGCGGTTCACGACGCTGCCGTACAGCGAACGGCTGTTGAACAGGTAGAACATCTCGGCGGCGACCACCGCATTGACCGCCATCGTGCGCGCGCTCTCGATCGAGTTGCCGGTGCGCAGTTCCCAGAGGAACAGGCCCAGCGCGCCGGTCATCATCAGCGTCGAGACCATGACGATGCGCCAGGCGAAGAACCCCGACAGCATCGATTCGCCCGGCGGGCGCGGCGGCCGTCGCATGATGTCGGGCTCGGCGGGCTCGAAGGCGAGCGCCAGCCCCAGCGTGCTCGAGGTGACCAGGTTGATCCACAGCACCTGGGCGGGCGTCAGCGGCAGCGTGAGCTCGAACATGATCGCCGCGATGACGATCAGCGCTTCGCCGCCGTTGGTGGGCAACATGAACAGGACGAACTTCTTCAGGTTGTCGTAGACCCCGCGGCCCAGGCGCACGGCTGCGGCGATCGTCGCGAAGTTGTCGTCCGCGAGAACGATGTCGCAGGCTTCCTTGGCGGCCTCGGTGCCCTTGAGCCCCATCGCCACGCCGACGTCGGCACGCTTGAGCGCGGGCGCGTCGTTGACGCCGTCGCCGGTCATTGCGACCGACTGCCCGCTCTCCTGGAGCGCCTGCACCAGGCGCAGCTTGTGTTCGGGGCTGGCGCGCGCGAAGACGTCGATGTCCTGCGCCACGCGGCGCAACCCGGCGTCGTCCATCAGCGCGATCTCCGCGCCAGTGAGCGCCGGCTTGCCCGCGCCGATGCCGAGCTCGGCGCCGATCGTGCGCGCCGTGTCGACATGGTCGCCGGTGATCATCTTCACGCGGATGCCGGCCGCGTGGCATTCGGCGACCGCGCTGATCGCCTCCTCGCGCGGAGGATCGACGATGCCCACCAGCGCGAGCATCGTGCAGCCGGCCGCGACGTCGTCGGGCGCGAGGCTGGCGCCGGCGGGATCGCCCTGCCTGCAGGCAAGCGCCAGCACGCGCAGTCCGCGCGCCGCGGTGTCGGTGGCCATCCGGCGCCAGTAGTCGGGGTCCAGCGGACGTTGGCCCGCCTCGCCGAGTTCGCTCGCGCAGATGTCGAGGATGCGCTCCGGCGCGCCCTTGACGAACAGCCATCCTGCTCCGTCCGCGTTGCGATGCCAGGTGGCCATGTAGCGGTTGAGCGACTCGAATGGAATCGCGTCGAGTCGCGGCCACTCGGCATTCTCGCCGCGCTCGGTCAGGCCGGCCTTGCGCCCGAGCACCAGCAGCGCGCCCTCGGTCGGATCGCCCTCGACCGACCAGCCCGCGTCGTCCTGGCGCAGGCGGGCGTCGTTGCACAGCACGCCGGCGCGCAGCGCCTGCTCGAGCGCGGGGTGGTTCGCGGCATCCACGGGGCGACCGTCGACGCTGATCTCGCCCGAGGGTTCGTAGCCGACGCCGCCGACGTCGAATGCCCGGTCGGCGCAGACGACGCGCTGCACGGTCATCTCGTTGCGCGTCAGCGTCCCGGTCTTGTCGGAGCAGATCACCGTGACCGATCCCAAAGCCTCGACCGCAGGAAGCCGGCGCACGATGGCGTTGCGACGCGCCATGCGCTGCACGCCCAGCGCCAGCGTGATCGTCATGATCGCCGGCAGCCCCTCGGGGATCGCCGAGGCGACCAGGGCGACGACCATCATGAACATCTCGGAGGGCGCGTGGCCGCGAACGTGCACGCCGAGCACGTAGGTCAGCGCGCCGAGCGCGAGGATCGCGACGGCCAGCCGCCGGGCGAACCGGTCGATCTGGCGCAGCAGCGGCGTGCCGAGGCTGCGGATGCCCGCGAGCATCTCGTTGATGCGGCCGAGCTCTGTCGCGGCGCCGGTCGCCACGACCACGCCGGTCCCCTGTCCGTAGACGACCACGGTGCCCGAGTACGCCATGCACTGGCGCTCGCCGAGCGGCGCGTCGGCAGCGACCGCGTCGACGCTCTTTTCGACCGCGACCGATTCGCCGGTCAGCACCGCCTCCTCGATGCGCAGCTCCCGGCAGCCGATCAACCGGATGTCGGCCGGGACGCGATCGCCCGATGCGAGCGCGACGACGTCGCCCGGAACCAGTCCGGTCGCGTCGATCTCCACGCGCTGCCCACCGCGGATGACGGTCGCACGCGGCGAGAGCATGTCCTGGATCGCGGCGAGCGCAGCCTCGGCCCGACCCTCCTGGATGTAGCCGATGATTGCGTTCACGAGCACCGCGCCGACCAGGATACCGGTGTCGATCCAGTGTCCGAGCGCCGCCGTGACCGCGGCGGCAGCCAGCATCACGTAGAGCAGGACGTTGTGGAATTGCCCGATCAGCCGCCTGAACGCACTGCGCTGGCGCGCCTGCGCCAGCCGGTTCGGGCCGTGCCGTTGCAGCCGGCGCGCGACCTCGGCCTCGTCGAGACCGCCGGGGCTGCCTGCGAGCGCGGCGATGACCGCGTCCGCCGACTGAGCGTGCGAGTCGGGAATCGGGGAGGGCGTGGGCTGCGCGGGAGGTGCCGCTCGCTGCGGGCTGCTGGGGCGCATGTCCTCGGCGTCGAAGGGGTTTCTTCGGGTCGGGCGGCAGCGCCGGCGCCTTACAGGCGCCTTGGCTCGCGCAGCCGCTCGGGCAGCGCCTCGAGCAACCGGTACAGCGTGTCGATGTCTCGCTGCCCGATCCGCTGGGCGATCGTGCGGTACCGTCGTTCGGAGTGGGGAGCGACGGTGTCGATCAGCTTCGTTCCGGCAGGGGTGATCGAGATCAGCGCCGCGCGCTGGTCGCCGGGTTCGGCGCGGCGAGCGACGAGCCCGCGTTCGTCGAGCGCCTTCAGGATCCGCGTGAGGCTCGGCCCGCTGATCAGCGTGAGCGCCCCCACCCGGCTTACGCGCAGCGAGTCGGCGGTCGTGAGCGCGCGCAGCACCCGCCACTGCTGCTCGGTGATGCCGTGCTCGCGCAGGATCGGCCGGAACTCGGCCATCACCGCCTGGTGGCTGCGCAGCAGCAGCATCGGCAGCGAGCGCGAGAAGGCGCGCAGTCGGGCGCGCGCCGCGTCGGCGGAAGGGGGCATCGGGGCGCTCCTCGTGTCCGGGATGGCCGGGCTTCGCCGTCGCGCCGACCCGCGGGCTTGCACGACGGGGCTCAAAAACTTAACATGAGAAGTATATCGGGAACCGCCGTGCCGCACATCGTCGTCGAGTACTCCGCGAACATCCGCGACCGCATCGACCTGCCCGGTCTCATCGACGCGCTGCATGCGACCGCGATCGCCACCGGCGTCTTTCCGCCGGGCGGCACCCGCACCCGCGCCGCCGAGCGCACCCACTACCGGATCGCCGACGGCCATCCCGAGAACGCCTTCGTCCACGTCGCCATGACGATCGGCGCCGGCCGCGACGCGGCCACCAAGCAGCGCGCCGCGCAGGCGGTGTTCGACGCGCTGGTCGCGCACCTCGCGCCGCTCTACGACAGCTCGCCGCTGGGCCTGTCGCTCGAGCTGCGCGAATCCGACCCGGCGCTGAGCTTCAAGCGCAACAACCTGCACGACTACGTGAAGGCCCGGCAGGCCGGCAAGGAGAAACCATGAACACCGTCCTCGCGGCGCAACTGGCCAGGGCCGAGGCGCACCTGGCGCGCTTTCGCGCCGCGCCGCTCGGCCACTTCATCGGCGGCAAGGCCGTCGACGGCGCAGGCGAAACCTTCGAGAACTTCTCGCCGGTCGACAACGCTTCGCTCGGGCACGTGGCCAGCGCGACCCGCGACGAGGTCGCCGCGGCCAGCGAGGCGGCGCGCGACGCGTTCGCCGGCTGGAAGAAGGTCAAGGGAACCGAGCGCCGCCGCATCCTGCACCGCGTCGCCGACCTGATCGAGAAGCGCGCCGAGGAGATCGCGCTCGTCGAGTGCATGGACACCGGCCAGGCGTGGCGCTTCATGAGCAAGGCCGCGCTGCGCGGCGCCGAGAACTTCCGCTTCTTCGCCGATCGCGCGCCCGACGCGGCCAACGGCCTCGCACTGCCCACCGACACGCACGTGAACTACACGACTCGCCAGCCGCTGGGGCCGGTGGGCGTGATCACGCCGTGGAACACCCCGTTCATGCTGTCCACGTGGAAGATCGCGCCCGCGCTCGCCGCCGGCTGCACCGTGGTGCACAAGCCGGCCGAGTGGAGCCCGCTCACCGCGCGACTGCTGGTCGAGATCATGGCCGAGGCGGGCTTGCCCGCCGGCGTCGCCAACCTGGTCAACGGCATCGGCGAGACCACCGGCAAGGCGCTCACCGAGAACGAGGCGATCCGGGCGGTGGCGTTCATCGGCGAATCGCGCACCGGCGGACTGATCATGGCGCAGGGCGCGCCCACGCTCAAGCGCGTGCACCTCGAACTCGGCGGCAAGAACCCGGTGATCGTCTTCGACGACGCCGACCTCGATCGCGCGCTCGACGCGGTAGTGTTCATGATCTACAGCCTGAACGGCGAGCGCTGCACCTCGTCGAGCCGGCTGCTGGTGCAGCGCTCGATCCACGACGAGTTCGTCGCGAAGCTCGCCGAGCGCGTGAAGCGGCTGCGCGTGGGCCACCCGCTCGACCCCGACACCGAGATCGGCCCGCTGGTGCACCCGGTGCACTGCGAGAAGGTGCTGTCGTACGCGCAGGTCGCGCGCGAGGACGGCGCCACGGTCGCGGTCGGCGGCGGCCGGGCCGGCGCGCCGGGGCTCGCGCCGCAGGGTAACTGGGTGCAGCCGATGCTGTTCACCCACGCGCGCAACACGATGCGCATCGCGCAGCAGGAGATCTTCGGTCCGGTGCTCACCGCGATCGCGTTCGACGACGAGGCCGAGGCGGTCGCGATCGCCAACGACGTGCCCTACGGCCTCGCGGGCTACCTGTGGACGGGCGACGTCGGCCGCGCCAACCGCGTCGCGCTGGCGCTCGACGCGGGCATGATCTGGGTGAACTCGGAGAACGTGCGCCACCTGCCCACGCCGTTCGGCGGCATGAAGGCGAGCGGCATCGGCCGCGACGGCGGCGACTACTCGTTCGACTTCTACATGGAGACCAAGAACGTGGCGCTCGCGCTCGGGGCTCATACGATCCAGAAACTGGGCGTGCAGGCAGGCTGACGATGGGCAGGCTCGCGCTCGCGGCGAAGATCACTCACGTTCCGTCGATGTACCTGTCGGAGCTTCCCGGGCCGCACCACGGCTGCCGCGAGGAGGCGATCGAGGGGCACCGCGAGATCGGGCGGAGATGCCGCGCGCTGGGCGTCGACACGATCGTGGTGTTCGACGTGCACTGGCTGGTCAACGCGGGGTACCACGTGAACTGCGCGCCGCGCTTCGCCGGCGTCTACACCAGCAACGAGCTGCCGCACTTCATCAAGAACCTGCCCTACGAGTACCCGGGCAACCCGGCGCTCGGCGCGCTGATTGCCGAGGCCGCCAACGAAGACGGCATCGCCACGCGCGCGCACGCCGACACCACGCTCGACCTCGAATACGGAACGCTGGTGCCGATGCGCTACATGAACGCCGACCGGCACTTCCGCGTGGTCTCCGTCGCCGCCTGGTGCAACTGGCACCGCCTCGACGAGAGCCGGCGCTTCGGCGCTTCGGTGCGCCGGGCGATCGAGCAGAAGTACGACGGCACGGTGGCGATCTTCGCCAGCGGCTCGCTGTCGCACCGGTTCAACGACAACGGCAGCCCCGAGAGCGCGATCCACGAGATCAGCGACGAGTTCTTCCGGCAGGTCGACCTGCGCGTGGTCGAGCTGTGGCAGCGGGGCGACTGGAAGACCTTCATTCGCATGCTGCCCGAGTACGCTGTGCGCTGCGTCGGCGAGGGCCACATGCACGATACCGCGATGCTGCTCGGCGCACTCGGCTGGGACGCCTACGACCGGCCGATCGAGACGATCACGCCGTATTTCGCCAGCTCGGGTACCGGCCAGATCAACGCGATCTTTCCGCTCTAGAGTGAACACGCGACAGCGCCCCGGGGAGCACGCCGCCGTGAAAGCCAACGCGAAAACCAACGTGAACAGCGCCGCATCGAATCCCCCGCCCGGATCGGGCATCGACGCCGGCGAATGGGCACTGCGCGTCGAGCTCGCGGCCTGCTAC
>CALMSQ010000402.1:0-14732 GCA_937872345.1 uncultured Burkholderiales bacterium
TCAGGCGGCGAGCAGCTCGCGCAGCACGTACGGGAGGATGCCGCCGTGCCGGAAGTAGTCGACCTCGATCGGCGTGTCGATGCGCGACAGCAGCGTGATCGACTTCTTCGCGCCGTCCTTGCCGGTCACCGTCATGCGGATCTCCTGCTGCGGCTCGAGCTTGTCGGGCACGAGGATGTCGAACTGCTCGTCGCCGCGGATGCCGTGCGACTCCCAGCTCTCGCCGGCCCTGAACTGCAGCGGCAGCACGCCCATGCCGACCAGGTTCGAGCGGTGGATGCGCTCGAAGCTGCGGGCAACGACCGCCTTGACGCCGAGCAGTTGCGTGCCCTTGGCGGCCCAGTCGCGCGACGAGCCGGTGCCGTACTCCTCGCCGCCGAACACGACGGTGGGGGTGCCCTCGCGGATGTAGCGCATCGCCGCGTCGTAGATGTACATCTTCTCGCCCGAGGGCTGGTGCAGCGTCACGCCGCCTTCCTCGCGCGTGCCGTCGGCCTTCGGCGGGATCATCAGGTTCTTGATCCGCACGTTGGCGAAGGTGCCGCGCATCATCACCTCGTGGTTGCCCCGGCGCGCCCCGTACGAGTTGAAGTCGGCGCGCTTCACGCCGTTGGCGACCAGGTACTGCCCGGCCGGCGACGCTTCCTTGATCGAGCCGGCTGGCGAGATGTGGTCGGTGGTGATCGAGTCGCCGAAGAGCCCGAGCGCGCGCGCGCCGCGGATCGCGTTGTCGACGGCGGCCGGCTGCAGCCCGAACGAGGCGAAGAACGGCGGCTCGGCGATGTAGGTCGACTTCGGCCAGTCGTAGACCTGGCCGGACGCCGACGGCACCGCGTTCCACAGCTTGTGGTCCTTCGTCAGGTCGCTGTACAGGCGCTTGAAGGTCCTCGCGTCCATCGCGTACCTCATCAGCGCGTGGACTTCCTCCGACGTGGGCCAGACGTCGCCGAGATAGACGTCACGGCCTTTCGCGTCCTTGCCCAGCGGCTCGGTCATCAGGTCGACCGACACGCTGCCCGCGATCGCGTAGGCGACGACCAGCGGCGGAGAGGCGAGGAAGTTCGCGCGCAGGTTCGGGTGGATCCGCGCCTCGAAGTTGCGGTTGCCCGACAGCACGGCGGCGCAGACCAGGTCGTTGGACGTGATCGCTTCGTTGATCGCCGGCGTGAGGTCGCCGGCGTTGCCGATGCAGGTCGTGCAGCCGTAGGCGGCAACGTTGAAGCCGAGTTCGGACAGGTAGGGCAGCAGCTTCGCCCGCTCGAGGTAGTCGGTGACGACGCGCGAGCCGGGGGCGAGCGAGGTCTTGATGTGCGGCTTGACCTTCAGGCCGCGCGCCACCGCCTTCTTGGCCAGCAGGCCGGCGGCGAGCAGCACGCCCGGGTTCGACGTGTTGGTGCACGACGTGATCGCCGCGATCAGCACGTCGCCGTTCTTCAGCTCGACGCCGTCGGCCGTGCGGTAGCTGCGCGAGAGGTCATCGGGCTTCTTCGCAAAACCGTTCTGCCCGACGGGCTTCGAGAACAGGTCGGCGAACGTGGACTTCACGTGGCCGATCTCGATGCGGTCCTGCGGCCGCTTCGGGCCGGCCAGCGACGGGGCGACGGTGGCGAGGTCGAGCTCGACCACCTTCGAGTAGTTCAGCTCGCCGGCCTTGGGCACGCCGAACAGCTTCTGCGCCCTGAAGTAGCTCTCGAACGCGTCGATCTCGTCCTTCGTGCGGCCGGTGCCCTCGAAGTAGTCGATCGTCTTCTCGTCGACCGGGAAGAAACCCATCGTCGCGCCGTATTCGGGCGCCATGTTGCCGATCGTCGCACGGTCGGGCACGGCCAGCGAGCGGGTGCCCTCGCCGAAGAACTCGACGAACTTGCCGACCACCTTCTCGCGTCGCAGCATCTCGGTGATCGTCAGCACCAGGTCGGTCGCGGTGCAGCCTTCGCGCAGCTTGCCCTTCAGGTGCACGCCGACCACGTCCGGCGTGAGGAAGTACACCGGTTGGCCGAGCATGCCGGCCTCGGCCTCGATGCCGCCCACGCCCCAGCCGACCACGCCGATCCCGTTGATCATCGTCGTGTGGCTGTCGGTGCCGACCAGCGTGTCGGGGTAGTACACGCCGTCCTTGCGGTGCACGCCGCGCGCCAGGTACTCGAGGTTGACCTGGTGGACGATGCCGATGCCGGGAGGCACGACCTTGAACGTGTCGAACGCCTGCATGCCCCACTTCATGAACTGGTAGCGCTCGGCGTTGCGCTCGAACTCGAGCTTCATGTTCATCTCGAGCGCGTCGGGGCGGCGGAAGTGGTCGATCATCACCGAGTGGTCGACGACGAGGTCGACCGGCACCAGCGGCTCGATCACCTTCGGGTTCTTGCCCATCTTCGAGGCGACGCCGCGCATCGCGGCGAGGTCGGCCAGCAGCGGCACGCCGGTGAAGTCCTGCAGCACGACACGCGCCACGACGAAGGGGATTTCGTCGACGCGCTTGTCGTTGGGTTTCCAGTTCGCGAGCTGCTCGACGTGGGCCTGCGTGATCTTCCTGCCGTCGACGTTGCGAAGCACCGCCTCGAGCACGATGCGAATCGACACCGGCAGCTTGTTCACGTTGGGGAACTTCTTCGCCAGCGCCGGCAGCGAGTGGAACTGGCCGGTCTTGCCGGACTTCAGCTTGAAGTCCTTCAGCGTGTTGAACGCGTTGCGTGACATGTTTGACCTCTCGGGAAACGAACGTTGTACGGGCTCAGTGATCGAGGACAGGCGCCGTCGCGGGCCGGCGCGTGGGAAAGTCGGGGCGCCGGCTCATCGGTCGCTGCGCGGCCGCTCGGCGGCGCGTCCGCGGGCTGGCGGCTCCGCGCGAAAGCCGCCGTCGAGCATGTTCAGGGTGCCCATTCCGGGAACGACCATGTCGCCGGGTTTCTGGCCCTGCGCGCAGGGCCCCAGCCAGGTCGCCTCGAGGGCGTCCTTGTCCTCGCGCCTGACGCCGCCCAGCGGCGGGTCGTAGCTCACCAGGGTGTCGATGCGGTAGCTCGCATCGAAGTCGCCGGTCGCGATCGAGCGGCTGGTGACGACGGTGCGGCCCTCGCGGCAGGTCGATTCGGCCAGCCAGGCCTGTCCGGCGCGACGAAACGCGCCGAGCGTGCACGAGCCGCGCGAGCCGACCGACCGGTCGAGGTGGTTCTGCGCGGTGTCGGTGCCTTCGCCGACGCAGATGCGCGTCGGCGGCAAGCCGGAGGCCTGCGCACCGACCGAGCGCACTTCCCAGAGGCCGGCGCGGCGCTTCGGAAAGTCTTCCTGGGCGCTCGCCCGCGTGGGCAGCGCGCCGCAGCCGACGGACGCGCACAGGCAGGCCATCGTGAGCGCGCGCGCAGTCGGTCGGGGCATCGAGGCCGCAGGCTCAGATGACGTACAGGTCGACGTACTCGTTGACCGGCATCGCCTCGAGCGCCTTCTGGTCGAGCGAGACCTCCAGGATGCGCTGCTGCTGCTTCGCCGGGAAGCGGCGCGCGAGGTTGGTGCGGAACTTCTCGACCAGCACGGGGATGCCTTCCTTGCGGCGGCGACGGTGGCCGATCGGGTACTCGACGACGACTTCCTTCAGCTTCTTGCCGTCGGCGAACTCGATCGTGATGCCGTTGGCGATCGAGCGCTTGTCCGGGTCGAGGTAGTCCTTGCTGAACTGCTTGTCCTCGACGCAGACCATCTTGTCGCGCAGCGCGTCGATGCGCGGATCGGCAGCGACCTTGTCCTCGTAGTCTTCGGCGGTGAGCCGGCCGAAGATCAGCGGCACGGCGACCATGTACTGGATGCAGTGGTCGCGGTCGGCGGGGTTGTCCAGAGGGCCCTTCTTGTCGATGATGCGGATCGCCGATTCATGGGTGCGGATCGTGATCTTCCGGATGTCCTCGACCGAACGTCCCGCCTTCTTCAGTTCGCCGTGCAGCGTCATCGCACACTCGGCGGCAGTCTGAGCGTGGAACTCGGCCGGGAACGAGATCTTGAACAGCACGTTCTCCATCACGTAGCTGCCGTACGGGCGCTGGAACGTGAACTCCTTGCCCTTGAACAGCACGTCGTAGAAGCCCCAGGTCTTCGCGGTTAGCACCGACGGATAGCCCATCTCCCCGGTGCGCGCGACCAGCGCCAGGCGCACGGCGCGGCTGGTCGCGTCGCCCGCGGCCCAGCTCTTGCGGCTGCCGGTGTTCGGCGCGTGCCGATAGGTGCGCAGCGACTGGCCGTCGACCCAGGCGAGCGACACCGCGTTGATCAGTTCGTCGCGCGTGAGGCCCATCAGCATCCCGCAGACCGCGGTCGAGGCCACCTTGACCAGCACGACGTGGTCGAGGCCGACGCGGTTGAACGAGTTCTCCAGCGCGATGACGCCCTGGATCTCGTGCGCCTTGACCATCGCCTCGAGCACCTGGCGCATCGTGAGCGGCGCCTTGCCCTGCGCGATCGCGGTGCGGCTGAGCCAGTCGGCCGTGGCGAGGATGCCGCCGAGGTTGTCCGACGGGTGCCCCCACTCTGCGGCGAGCCAGGTGTCGTTGAAGTCGAGCCAGCGGATCATCGCGCCGATGTTGAACGCCGCCTGCACCGGGTCGAGCTGGAATTGCGTGCCGGGCACCTTCGCGCCGTTGGGCACGACGGTGCCGGGCACGACCGGGCCGAGCAGCTTGGTGCAGGCCGGGTACGAGAGCGCCTCGAGGCCGCAGCCCAGCGTGTCGATCAGGCAGGCGCGCGCGGTCTCGATCGCCTCCTTGCTGCGCACCTTGTACTTCAGCGTGTAGTCGACGATGTCGACCAGGACCTTGTCCGGCTTCGGCCGGCTCGTCGGGATGTGGGCGCCCATGTTGCGTGTGTCCGTCGGGGTAGGGGATTCGGGGAGTCGTTACTTGCGCTTGTCCAGCGGCACGAACTTCAGGTTCTCGGGCCCGACGTAGTTCGCGCTCGGGCGGATGATCTTGTTGTCGATGCGCTGCTCGATCACGTGCGCGGCCCATCCGGAGGTGCGCGCGATCACGAACAGCGGCGTGAACATCGCGGTGGGCACGCCCATCATGTGGTAGCTGACCGCGCTGAACCAGTCGAGGTTCGGGAACATCTTCTTGGCGTCCCACATCACCTTCTCGAGCCTGTCGGCGATGTCGAACATCTTCGTGTTGCCGGCGTCCTTCGAGAGTTTGCGCGCGACTTCCTTGATCACCTTGTTGCGCGGGTCGGAGACCGTGTAGACGGGGTGGCCGAAGCCGATCACCACCTCCTTGTTCTCGACGCGGCGGCGAATGTCGGCTTCGGCGTCGTCGGGGGTCTCGTAGCGCTTCTGGATCTCGAAGGCGACCTCGTTGGCGCCGCCGTGCTTCGGGCCGCGCAACGCGCCGATCGCGCCGGCGATCGACGAGTACATGTCGGAGCCGGTACCGGCGATCACTCGCGCGGTGAAGGTCGACGCGTTGAACTCGTGCTCGGCGTAGAGGATCAGCGAGGTGTGCATCGCGCGCACCCACAGCGCCGACGGCTCGCGGCCGTGCAGCAGGTGCAGGAAGTGGCCGCCGATCGAGTCGTCGTCGGTCTCGACCTCGATGCGCCGGCCGTTGGTGCTGTAGTGATACCAGTAGAGCAGCATCGGGCCGAGCGAGGCCATCAGCCGGTCGGCGATGTCGCGGGCGCCGGCGACGTTGTGGTCGTCCTTCTCCGGCAGGTTGCAGCCCAGCGCCGAGACGCCGGTGCGCATCACGTCCATCGCGTTCGCCGAGGCCGGAAGCCACTCGAGCGCCGCCTTGACGTTGGCCGGCAGGCCGCGCAGCGCGCGCAGCTTCGTCTTGTAGCTGGCCAGCTCGGCGCGATTGGGCAGCTTGCCGTGCACCAGCAGGTGCGCGATCTCCTCGAACTCGGCCGCGTCGGCGATGTCGAGGATGTCGTAGCCGCGGTAGTGCAGGTCGTTGCCGGTGCGTCCCACCGTGCACAGCGCGGTGTTGCCGGCGGTGACACCCGACAGCGCGACCGATTTCTTCGGCTTGAAGCCGGGGTTCTGCGTTTCGTTGCTCATGGCTCTTCCGTGTGGGGCGGGCTCACTTCGAGCGCGCGAACAGTTCGTCGAGCTTGCGCTCGTAGTCCCAGTACCCGATCGAGTCGTACAGTTCCTGGCGCGTCTGCATCGTCGGCACGACCGCCTTCTGGGTGCCGTCGCGGCGCAGCGTGCGATAGACGTTGTCGGCGGCCTTGTTCATCGCGCGGAACGCCGACAGCGGGTAGAGCGCCATCGCGACCCCCGCGTCGCGCAACTCGTCGACGGTGAACAGCGGCGTCTGCCCGAACTCGGTAATGTTGGCGAGCACCGGCACCTTCACGGCCTCGGCGAAGCGGCGGTACATCGACAGCTCGGTGATTGCCTCGGGGAAGATGCCGTCGGCGCCGGCCTCGGCGCAGGCCACCGCGCGCTCGATCGCGCGATCGAGCCCCTCGACCGCCAGCGCGTCGGTGCGCGCCATGATGAAGAAGCCGGGGTCGGTGCGCGCGTCGGCCGCCGCCTTGATGCGGTCGACCATCTCGTCCTGGCCGACGATCTCCTTGCCGGGCCGATGGCCGCAGCGCTTGGCGCCGACCTGGTCCTCGATGTGCATCGCGGCGGCGCCCGCCTTGATCAGCGACTTCGTGGTACGCGCGACGTTGAAAGCCGACGCGCCGAAGCCGGTGTCGACGTCGACCAGCAGCGGCAGGTCGCAGACGTCGGTGATGCGCCGGACGTCGACCAGCACGTCCTCCAGCCCGGTGATGCCGAGGTCGGGCAGGCCAAGCGAGCCGGCGGCGACGCCGCCGCCCGACAGGTAGGCCGCGCGAAAGCCCGCGTGACGGGCCAGCAGCGCATGGTTGGCGTTGATCGCGCCGGGGATCTGCAGCGGCCGCTCGGCGGCCAGCGCGTCGCGGAACTTGCGTCCAGGGGTGCTCATGGTGGGCTCACGGGTTGGAGTCGATGTCCGGCCGCGCGTGCGGCCGGCCCCGGCAGGCGCGTGGCGCGGCCGTCGTCCGCGCCACGGCGGTGCCTCAGCCCAGCAGGTGCTTGACGCCCTCGCGCTCCTCGAACAGCTCCTTGAGCGTCAGGTCCATGCGTGCGCGGCTGAACTCGTCGATCTCGAGGCCCGTCACACGGGTGTATTCGCCGTCGGCGCAGGTGACCGGCACGCCGTAGATGACGTCCTCGGGGATGCCGTACGAGCCGTCCGACGGAATGCCCATCGTGACCCACTTGCCGTTCGTTCCGAGCGCCCAGTCGCGCATGTGGTCGATCGCGGCATTGGCGGCCGAGGCCGCCGACGACAGGCCGCGCGCCTCGATGATCGCGGCGCCGCGCTTGCCGACCGTGGGGATGAACGTGTCGCGGTTCCACGCCTCGTCGGCGATCATCGCCTTGACCGACTGCCCGCCGACGGTCGCGAAGCGGTAGTCGGGGTACATCGTCGGGCTGTGGTTGCCCCAGACGATCATCTTCTCGACCGCATCCACCGGCTTGCCGATGCGCGCGGCCACCTGCGACAGCGCGCGGTTGTGGTCGAGCCGAAGCATCGCGGTGAAGTTCTTCTTCGGCAGCCCCGGGGCCGAGCGCATCGCGATGAACGCGTTCGTGTTGGCCGGGTTGCCGACCACCAGGATGCGGCACTCGCGGCTGGCGACCTCGTCGAGCGCGCGGCCCTGCACGGTGAAGATCGCGCCGTTGGCCTCGAGCAGGTCCTTGCGCTCCATGCCCTTGGTGCGCGGGCGCGCGCCCACCAGCATCGCGTAGTCGGCGTCCTTGAACGCGACCTTGGGGTCGTCGGTGACGACGACGCCGGCCAGCAGCGGGAACGCGCAGTCTTCGAGCTCCATCACGACGCCCTTGACCGCGGGCAGCGCCGGCGTGATGTCGAGCAGCTGCAGGATCACGGGCTGGTCCTTTCCGAGCATGTCGCCGTTGGCGATCCGGAAAAGCAGGCTGTAGCCGATCTGGCCGGCAGCGCCGGTGACGGCGACGCGCTTGGCGGGCTTGGACATGGGGGGTGACCTTTCGTGGGGAGGGTGGAACCGGAGACGGCCGTTAGTCTAGGAGGCGGGTGCCGTGGTGTCAAGCCTGAGAGATATCTTATATAAGACATAAGAAACTGGACTTTTCGGCCTCGCAGTGGTTGAATCCACGTCATGAACGAGGTGTCCCGGACAGCGCAGCGAGGCGGCGGCACGGCCCGGCCTTCCGAGCCCGGGCCGACGTTCGCCCCGCTGTACCGGCAGATTCGCGAGCTGCTGCTGCGCGGGCTGCAGTCGGGCGAGTGGAAGCCCGGCGAGCCGATCCCGAGCGAGACCGAGCTCGCCGCGCGCTACCGCGTCAGCCAAGGCACCGTGCGCAAGGCGATCGACGAACTGGCCGCCGCGAACCTCGTGGTTCGCCGCCAGGGCCGGGGCACTTTCGTCGCCTCGCACCGCGAGGTGCGCACGCAGTTCCGCTTCCTGCGACTTCGTCCCGACGAGATCGAAGAGGGCGCGGCGGCCCAGTCCGCGGCCGGCGCGCCCGGCGAGTCCGGCCCCGGAATGGTGATGACGAGCCGCGTGCTCGAGTGTCGCCGCCTGCGTGCGCCGAGCGAGGTGGCGCGCTCGTTGTCGCTGCGCGCCGGGGAAGCGGTGGTGCTGATCCGGCGCCTGCTCGAGGCCGACGGCAATCCCACCGTGCTCGACGAGATCTGGCTGCCCGGCTCGCGCTTTCGCGGGCTGTCGGCCGAGCGGCTCGATGCCTGGCACGGCCCGCTGTACCTGATGTTCGAGACCGAGTTCGGAGTGCGCATGATCCGCGCCGTCGAGCGGCTGAAGGCCGTCGCCGCAGACCGGGCTCACGCGCGAACGCTGCAGGTGAGCGAGGGCGCGCCGCTGCTTCTCGTCGAGCGCGTGTCGCACACCTACGGAGACCAGCCGGTCGAGCTGCGACGCGGCTATTGCGTCACCGACCGGCATCACTACTACAACGTACTGAGCTGAGGAAATCGGACCGGCGCGTGTGCGGGCAATTGGTGCATTGCGCCAAATTGGTTCAGAATACGAAGGTTTTGCGATCAACGGGGGCGATATGGCCGACGCGGTGGACAAGTCACTGGGCAATACGCAGCGCAGAGCGCGGCCCGAGTTCCGCAACATCCACGTCACCCAGATCGCCCGCTACCGGCTTCCGCTCGCCGGGCTCGTCTCGATCCTGCACCGCATCAGCGGCGCGCTGATGTTCCTCGTCGGCCTGCCGTTCGTCCTCTACCTGTTCCAGCAGAGCCTGACCTCCGAGCTGAGCTTCGACGCCTACCGCGCGATCGTCTCGCACTGGTTCGCGAAGCTGGTGCTGCTCGGCCTGATCTGGGCCTACCTGCACCACTTCTGCGCCGGGCTGCGTCACCTGCTGATGGACATGGACATCGGGGTGAACAAGGAGGCCGGGCGCACGTCGGCGGCCGTCGTGCTGGCAGTGAGCCTCACGCTCACGCTGATCCTCGCGCTGAAGCTGTTCGGACTGTTCTGACCACGGTTGCCCACCATGACTACCAAACGAATCGTCGTCGGCGCGCACTACGGAATGCGCGACTGGCTCGCGCAGCGCTTCACCGCGGTCACGATGGCCGTCTACACGCTGGTGCTCCTCGGCTGGCTGGTGATGCTGCCAGAGCTGAGCTACGGCACCTGGGCAGGCATGTTCGCCTCGGGCTGGATGAAGGTGCTCACGCTGTTGGCGCTGATCGCACTCGCCTGGCATGCGTGGATCGGCGTGCGCGACATCTTCATGGACTACATCAAGCCGATCGGCCTGCGCCTGGCGCTGCAGGTGATCACGATCGTGCTGCTGCTCGGCTACGCGTGCTGGGCGGTCATCATTCTCTGGAGCGTCTGAGATGGCCGACGTGCTGAACCACCTCTCGAACAACCTGCCGCGGCGCAAGTTCGATGCGGTGATCGTCGGGGCCGGGGGCGCGGGCATGCGCTGCTCGCTGCAGCTGGCCGAGGCGGGCTACAACGTGGCAGTGCTCTCGAAGGTGTTCCCCACCCGCTCGCACACGGTGGCCGCGCAGGGCGGCATCGGGGCTTCGCTCGGCAACATGAGCGAGGACAACTGGTACTGGCACATGTTCGACACCGTGAAGGGGTCGGACTACCTCGGCGACCAGGACGCGATCGAGTTCATGTGCCGCGAGGCGCCCAAGGTCGTCTACGAGCTCGAGCACTTCGGCATGCCGTTCGACCGCAACCCCGACGGCACGATCTACCAGCGGCCGTTCGGCGGCCACACCGCCAACTTCGGCGAGAAGCCGGTGCAGCGCGCCTGCGCGGCGGCCGACCGCACCGGCCACGCGCTGCTGCACACGCTGTACCAGCGCAACGTGCGCGCGCGCACGCAGTTCTTCGTCGAGTGGATGGCGCTCGACATCATCCGCGACGCCGACGGCGACTGCGTCGGCGTGGTCGCGCTCGAGATGGAGACCGGCGAGCTGCTGGTGCTCGAGTCGAAGGTCACGGTGTTCGCGACCGGCGGGGCGGGGCGGATCTTCGCGGCGTCGACCAACGCGTTCATCAACACGGGCGACGGCCTGGGCATGGCGGCGCGCGCCGGCATTCCGCTCGAGGACATGGAGTTCTGGCAGTTCCACCCGACCGGTGTCGCCGGGGCGGGGGTGCTGATCACCGAGGGGGTGCGCGGCGAGGGCGGCATCCTGTTGAACAAGCAGGGCGAGCGCTTCATGGAGCGCTACGCCCCGACGCTGAAGGACCTGGCGCCGCGCGACTTCGTTTCGCGCTCGATGGACCAGGAGATCAAGGAGGGCCGCGGCGCGGGCCCCGACGGCGACCACGTGCTGCTCAAGCTCGACCACCTCGGCGCCGAGACGATCATGAAGCGGCTGCCGTCGATCCGCGAGATCGCGATCAAGTTCGCCAACGTCGACCCGATCACCGACCCGATCCCGGTCGTGCCGACCATCCACTACCAGATGGGCGGCATCCCGACAAACTATCACGGCCAGGTGGTGGTTCCGAAGGACGGCAACCCGAACGCGGTGGTGGGCGGCCTGTACGCGATCGGTGAATGCGCGTGCGTGTCGGTCCACGGCGCGAATCGCCTGGGCACCAACTCGCTGCTCGATCTCGTCGTGTTCGGCCGCGCCGCGGGCAACCACATCGTCGCCTCGAAGCTGCGCGACGGCAGCCACAAGCCGCTGCCGCGCGACGCGGGCGACGCGGCGCTCGCGCGGCTGGCGCGCCTGGACGGCTCGACTTCGGGCGAGAACACGCAGGACGTGGCCAACGACATCCGCCGCTCGATGCAGACGCACTGCGGGGTGTTCCGCACCTCCGAGCTGCTCGCCGAAGGGGTGCGCCGCATCGAAGAGATCGGCGCGCGCGTCGACTCGGTGCACCTGAAGGACAAGTCGCAGGTCTTCAACACCGCGCGCGTCGAGGCGCTCGAGTTGCACAACCTGATCGAGGTCGCGCGCGCGACCATCGTGTCGGCCGAGGCGCGCAAGGAGAGCCGTGGCGCCCATGCGCACCGCGACTATCCGCAGCGCGACGACGCGAACTGGATGAAGCACACGCTGTGGTACTCCGACGGCAGCCGCCTCGACTACAAGCCGGTGAACGTCAAGCCGCTGTCGGTCGAGACCTTCCAGCCGAAGGCCCGCACCTTCTGAGACATACGACATACCCCGAAGCGCAGGAGCCCCGATGAGCGCAGTGGTCGAATCCCCGGTGAGTGCCGCGCCTGTCTCGCAAGGCAAGCGAGTGGTCAGGTTCTCGATCTATCGCTACGACCCCGACAAGGACGCGCGGCCGTACATGCAGGATCTCGAGGTCGAGCTCGAACCGACCGACAAGATGCTGCTCGACGCGCTGATGCGGATCAAACAGGTGAAGGACGATTCCGTCGCGTACCGCCGGTCGTGCCGTGAGGGCGTCTGCGGCTCGGACGCGATGAACATCAACGGCAAGAACGGCCTGGCGTGCATCACGAACCTGCGCGACCTGAAGCAGCCGATCGTGCTCAAGCCGCTGCCGGGCCTGCCCGTGATCCGCGACCTGATCGTGGACATGACGCAGTTCTTCAAGCAGTACCACTCGATCCGCCCGTACCTGATCAACGACACGCCGCCGCCCGAGAAGGAGCGGCTGCAGTCTCCCGCGGATCGCGAGGAGCTCGACGGCCTGTACGAGTGCATCCTGTGCGCCTGCTGCTCCACCGCTTGCCCGTCGTTCTGGTGGAACCCCGACAAGTACGTCGGCCCGGCGGGGTTGTTGCAGGCGTACCGATTCATCTCCGACAGCCGCGACCAGGCGACCAGCGAGCGCCTGGACGACCTCGAGGATCCGTACCGCCTGTTCCGCTGCCGCTCGATCATGAACTGCGTCGACGTCTGCCCGAAGGGGCTGAACCCGAACCGGGCGATCAACAAGATCAAGGACCTGATGGTCCGCCGCTCGGTCTGAGCGTCCAGGGCCGGCCGGGAGCGGGAGCATGTCCGCGGGCGCGCACCAGGCCGACGAGGCGCGCAGGCGGCGGCTGCGCTGGCGGGCGCGCCGGGGGCTGCTCGAGAACGACCTCGTCATGGCGAGGTTCTTCGACCGGTTCGAGGAGAGCCTCACCGACGCCGACGTGGCGGGGCTCGACCGGCTGCTCGACCTGGCCGACGGCGAGCTGCTCGACCTGATTCTCGGGCGTCGCGAGCTCGAGGGCGAGGCGGCGACGCCCTCTGCGCAGCGCGTGCTCGGGATGCTGCGAAGCGTCTGAGGCGCACGGCAACACGATGAAACCTCCGGGGCAGCATCGCCCGGACCCTCAACAGCAAGGAAGAGTCCAATGACCGTCCAGCACAAAGCCACGCTCTCCTTCTCGGACGGCACGCCGTCGATCGAGTTCCCGATCTACAACGGCACGGTCGGCCCGGACGTGATCGACATCCGCAAGCTCTACGGGCAGACGGGCAAGTTCACGTTCGACCCGGGGTTCATGTCGACGGCGGCCTGCGAGTCGAAGATCACCTACATCGACGGCGACAAGGGCGAGCTGCTTTACCGCGGCTACCCGATCGAGCAGATCGCCGAACACTGCGACTACCTGCAGACCTGCTACCTGCTGCTCAACGGCGAACTGCCCGACGAGGCGCAGCGGATGGACTTCCACCAGCGCGTGATCCGGCACACGATGGTGCACGAGCAGATGGCCCGCTTCCTGCAGGGCTTCCGGCGCGACGCGCACCCGATGGCCGTGCTGGTCGGCATGGTCGGCGCGCTGTCGGCCTTCTATCACGACTCGCTCGACATCAACAATCCGGAGCACCGCTTCATTTCGGCGATCCGCCTGATCGCCAAGATGCCGACGCTGGTGGCGATGGCCTACAAGTACTCGAACGGCCAGCCGTTCATGTACCCGCAGAACCACCTGTCGTACGCGGCGAACTTCATGCGGATGATGTTCGCGACGCCGTGCGAGGAGTACCGGCCCAACGACGTGCTGGTGCGCGCGCTCGACCGGATCCTGATCCTGCACGCCGACCACGAGCAGAACGCGTCGACCTCCACGGTGCGACTGGCCGGCTCGTCGGGCGCCAACCCCTTCGCCTGCATCGCCGCCGGCATCGCCACGCTGTGGGGCCCGGCGCACGGCGGCGCCAACGAGGCCTGCCTGGTCATGCTCAACGACATCCAGAAGATGGGCGGCGTCGAGAAGATCGGCGAGTTCATCGACCAGGTGAAGGACAAGAGCTCGGGCGTCAAGCTGATGGGCTTCGGCCACCGGGTCTACAAGAACTACGACCCGCGCGCCAAGCTGATGCGCGAGACCTGCCACGAGGTGCTCGAGGAGCTCGGCCTGCACGACGACCCGCTGTTCGCGCTGGCGATGAAGCTGGAGCGGATCGCGCTCGAGGATGACTACTTCGTCAAGCGCAAGCTCTACCCGAACGTCGACTTCTACTCCGGCATCGTGCAGAAGGCGCTCGGAATCCCCACCGAGATGTTCACCTGCATCTTCGCGCTGGCGCGCACGGTCGGCTGGATCTCGCAGTGGAACGAGATGATCGCCGATCCGGACCAGAAGATCGGCCGCCCGCGGCAGCTGTTCACCGGCCACGTGCGCCGCGACGTGACGCCGCTAGCGGGTGCGGGCGGGAAATGAAAAACCTTATGGTACAATTGGTTACAGGCGTTTCATGAAGCTAGAAGTAGCTTCAATTGTCATCGGCGAAGATGGCTGAACTGATTGTCCGGCGCCTGCTGATCGACCTGGAAGCGCCGTTCGGGCGGCACTGGTGCGGCGGCGACCCGTTCCGTACCGCGCTGTTCAACGCGTTGTCGATGAGCTTCCCGGTCGGCGAGCAGTTCTTCATCGATGCGGTGCGCCGCGGCCTCGCGGCGCTCGACGCCGGGCGGCGACGGGCGTTCGAACCCGAAGCCCGTGGCTTCATCGGGCAGGAAGCGACCCATCGGCGGGTCCACGCGCTCTTCAACGCGCAGCTCGAGCGCCAGGGGCTGGTCAACGACTGGGAGCGGCGCGCGGCTGCGCGGCTGGAGCTGCTGCAGGGCGCCGACCCGCGCCACTGGCTGGCGATCACCGCCGCCAACGAGCACTTCACCGCGATCCTCGCCGAGTGGCTGCTGCGCAACGCCGACCTGCTTGGCGACACCGAGCCGCGGCTCAGGACGATGTGGCTGTGGCACAGCGCCGAAGAGTCCGAGCATCGCAGCACCGCCTTCGA
>CALMSQ010000403.1:0-3807 GCA_937872345.1 uncultured Burkholderiales bacterium
GCGACCTCGGGCCAGCGCTGCTCGAGGCCGAGCGCGCGCGCCTGCTCGCGCAGGTTCGTGTACTGGCCGCCCGGCATCTCGTGCCGGTAGACGTCGGCCGTACCGGCGCGGATGTCGGACTCGAACGGCGCGTAGAGCCGTCGCGCGCCTTCCCAGTAGTGCGAAATCTCCTGCATCGCGGCGCGATCGACGCCCGGATCGCGCTCGCTGCCTTCGAGCGCCGCGACGATCGCGCCGAGGTTCGGCTGCGACGTGAGCCCGCTCATCGCGTCCATGGCGCCGTCGACCGCATCGGCGCCCGCTTCCACTGCGGCCAGCACCGACGCCGCGGCCGCGCCGCTGGTGTCGTGCGTGTGGAAGTGCACCGGCAGGCCGGTCTCGTCGCGCAATGCGCGCACCAGCTCGCGCACCGCGCGCGGCCGGCACACGCCCGCCATGTCCTTGATGCCGATCACGTGCACGCCGGCGCGCTGCAGCTGGCGCGCCGTGTCGAGGTAATAGCCGAGCCCGTACTTTGGCCGCGACGCGTCGAACAGGTCACCGGTGTAGCAGATCGCGCCTTCGCACAGCGCGCCCGACTCGCGCACCGCGTCGATCGCCACGCGCATGTTCTCGACCCAGTTCAGCGAATCGAAGACGCGGAACAGGTCGATGCCGCCGGCCGCCGCACGCTGCACGAAGTAGCGCACGACGTTGTCGCTGTAGTTGGTGTAGCCGACCGCGTTGCTGCCGCGCAGCAGCATCTGGAACAGGATGTTCGGCACCGCGTCGCGCAAGCGTGCGAGCCGCTCCCACGGATCTTCCTTCAGGAAGCGCAGCGCGACGTCGAAGGTCGCACCGCCCCAGCACTCGAGCGACAGCAGTTGCGGCAGCATCCGCGCGTAATACGGCGCGATGCGCAGCATGTCGATCGTGCGCATCCGCGTCGCGAACAGCGACTGGTGCGCATCGCGCATCGTGGTGTCGGTGAGCAGCACGCGCGGCTGCTCGCGCATCCACTCGGCGAAGCGCTGCGGGCCCAGCTCCCGCAGCCGCTGGCGCGTGCCCGGCGGCGGCACGGCCGAGAGGTCGACCGGGGCAGCAGCGCTCGCGTGCGCGTCGGCCATGCCCGCCTCGCCTTCGCGCCGGCTGCGCGGCAGCACCAGGTGAAGGTGCGACAGGTCGGGACGCGCGCGCCCCTTCATGTCGGGGTGGCCGTTGACGGTCACCTCGCCGATGTAGCGCAGCAACCGCGTCGCGCGGTCGCGCCGCCTCGGAAAGCGGAACAGCTCGGGCGTCGTGTCGATGAAGCGCGTGGTCACGCGCCCGGCGGCGAAGTCCGGGTGATTGATCACGTTCTCGACGAACTGCAGGTTCGTCGCCAGCCCGCGGATCCGGAACTCGCGCAGCCCGCGGTCCATCCGCCGGATCGCCTCCTCGGCGGTCGGCGCCCAGGCCGTCACCTTGACCAGCAGCGAGTCGTAGTACGGCGTGATCACGGCGCCCGAATAGGCGGTGCCGCCGTCCAGCCGCAGCCCGAAGCCGGCTGCGCTGCGATAGGCGGTGATGCGGCCGTAGTCCGGAGTGAAGTTGTTCTCCGGGTCTTCGGTGGTGATCCGGCACTGCAGCGCGTGGCCGTTCAGGCGGATGTCCTGCTGCCGCGGCACCGGACAGTCGGCGTCGCCGATCCGCGCGCCCTCGCTGATCCGCAGCTGCGCCTTCACGATGTCGATGCCGGTGACCTGCTCGGTCACCGTGTGCTCGACCTGGATCCGCGGATTGACCTCGATGAAGTAGAAGCGCCCGGTGTCGGCGTCCATCAGGAACTCGACGGTGCCGGCGTGCGTGTAGCCGACCCGCCGCGCCAGCTTCAGCGCCGACTCGCACAGCTCGGCGCGACGCGCATCGTCCAGGTACGGCGCCGGCGCGCGCTCGACCACCTTCTGGTTGCGCCGCTGCACCGAGCAGTCGCGCTCGAACAGGTGCACGAGGTTGCCGTGGCGGTCGCCGATCACCTGCACCTCGACGTGGCGCGCGTGGCGCACCAGCTTCTCGAGATAGACCTCGTCGTTGCCGAACGCGGCCGCGGCCTCGCGCCTGGCGACGTCGAGCTGCGCGTCGAGGTCGGCCTCCGACTCGATGACCCGCATGCCACGCCCGCCGCCGCCCCAGCTCGCCTTGAGCATCAGCGGATAACCGATCTCCGCGGCCAGCCGGCGCGCCTGCGCCAGGTCGGCCGGCAGCGGACCGGTCGCCGGCATGACCGGCACGCCGGCGGCGACCGCGGCGGTGCGGGCGGCGACCTTGTTGCCGAGCGTGGTCATCACCTCGGGCGTCGGCCCCACGAACACGATGCCGGCCGCCGCGCAGGCGCGCGCGAACTCCGGGTTCTCCGACAGGAAGCCGTAGCCCGGGTGGATCGCGTCGACCTTCGCGCGCCTGGCGATGCGGATGATGTCGTCGATGTCCAGGTAGGCCTGCAGCGGCTTGCGACCCTCGCCGACCAGGTAGCTCTCGTCGGCCTTGAAGCGGTGCAGCGCGAAGCGGTCCTCGTGGGAATAGACGGCGACGGTGCGCATGCCGAGTTCGGCCGCAGCGCGCATCACGCGGATCGCGATTTCGGAGCGGTTGGCGACGAGAAGCGAGTGGATTCGGTGCATGGGCTGGATCGCGGGGCTGGGAGGGGCGCCCGAAGCCGGCCAGGACACGCGTGGAGATTCGCGCGGCGGCGGCAGCGGAGCGGGTTGCGGCAATGCAACATTACGCGCGGAAGCGGGGCGTCGCAACGCCGGCCCCGCCCGGTCCGGAACGGCCCCCGGCTGTTGTCGGCACGCCACCATTGGGGGTGGCCGGGAACGAGTTCCTGCCGGCCTGCCCACACCGAGCGGTTACGATGCTGACTGCGATGCGCCGCCGGCGCAAGCCTCCGACGACATCTCGATGAAGTCTTTCCCGCTGCGCCCGCTCCGGGCGCTCTGCGCCGTCACGATCAGCGTGTTCCTCGCCGCCTGCGGCGGCGGGGGCGGCAGCAGCACGACCGACACCCGGGCATGCTGTTACGACTACAGCACGTTTGTCGTGCCGCCGCCCCTCGTCGGCCCCGATCCGCTGCTGCCCGACCAGTGGCACCTGGACAACTTCGGCCAGAGCGGCGGCACCGCGGGCGAAGACCTGAACGTCGCCGGGGCGACCGGTGCCTGGTCGCTGGGCACGAAGGGCGAAGGCGTACGGGTGGCCATCGTCGACGACGCGGTCGAAACCGTCCACCCCGACCTGGCGCCGAACTTCAATCTCGCGGACACCGCGTCGTACTACAACTACCTGTTCCCGGGCTCGCCGCCGCTGCCCTACTACCTCGACGAAGATCACGGCACCTCGGTGGCCGGCATCGCGGTGGCCCGCGACGGCAACGCGATCGGCGGTGCCGGCGTCGCGCCGCGCGCCTCGCTGGGCGCCTACAACGCGCTGGCGACCAGCCAGGATGCGGACATCGCCGATGCGCTGCGCAAAGCGCCCGACGTCACCGGGGTCTACAACAACAGCTGGGGATCGCCGGACAACGGGGTGCTGAACGAGGCGGAGCCGAGCTTCGTGGCAGCGATCGAGGCGGGGATCACGACTGGGCGCAACGGCAAGGGTTCGATCTACGTGTTCCCGGCCGGCAACGGCGGCAACGGCGGCGCGAACGCCAACGTCTGGGACCTCGCCGGGAACCTGATCGACGAGAACTCGAACTTCGACGGCTACGTCAACAAGCGCGGCGTCATCGCGGTCTGCGCGGTCGACGACAACGGCGTCGCGCCGAGCTACGCCGAGCCCGGCGCCAAC
>CALMSQ010000404.1:0-10737 GCA_937872345.1 uncultured Burkholderiales bacterium
TCGCTGTCGATGGGCTGCGGCACCTGGGGCGGCAACAGCTTCTCCGAGAACCTCGACTACCGCCACTACCTGAACATCACCCGGATCGCGCGGCGAATCGCCCCGCGCGAGCCGAGTGTCGACGAGATCTTCGGCGACTACCTGGCCAGGCACGGCCGGTGAGGCGCGCCGTCGCGGCGCGGCGCGCCCGGCCTCGGCGCCGCCTCAGAGGCCCATCGCCTTGCCGATGATCTGCCGCTGGATCTGCGAGGTGCCCGCGCCGATTGTCGCGAACTGGCAGTCGCGCAGGAAGCGCTGCGCGTGGTATTCCATCGCGTACGAGTAGCCGCCCAGCACCTGCATCATGTTCCGGGTGAGGCGCACCACCAGCTCCGAGGCGAACAGCTTGGCCATCGAGGCTTCCTTGCGGCACTCCTTGCCGGCGTCGAACATCTGGGCGGCGCGATACGTCAGCAGCCTGGCCGCGTCCAGCTCGGTCTGCATCTGGGCGAAGATCTCGCGGATCTCGGCGAACCGGCCGATCGACCTGCCGAACTGCCTGCGATCGCTCGCGTAGGCGAGCCCGTAGTCGAGCGCCTCCTGCCCGACGCCGACCCAGCGGGCGGCAGCGCCGATGCGATCGAGCTCGAGGCTGTGGCTCACGACCCCCCAGCCCCGGTCGACCTCGCCGACGACGCGTTCCATCGGCACGCGCACGTCGTCGAAGAAGACCGCGCAGTAGGAACTGGCCTTGACGCCGAGCTTCGGGATCGGCCGCACCTCGACGCCCTTCGCCTTCGCATCCACGATGAACGCGGTGATGCCCTCGCGGTCCGGCACGTCGCGGTTGCTGCGCGTCGACACGAGCATGTGGTCGGCGATGTCGGCGCCGGTGATGAAGATCTTCTGTCCGTCGATCCGGAAGCCGTCGCCGACGCGCGTCGCGGTCGTGCGGATCGACGCGGCGTCGCTGCCCGCCTCCGGCTCGGTGTATGCGATCGAGAACCGCGTCTCGCCGCGCGCGAGCGGGGGCAGGAATTCCTGTTTCTGCGCCTCCGACCCGAGGTCGAGAATCGCGACGCCGGCGGCAAGGATCGAGACCTGGAAGCTCATCTGTAGCGGCAGCAGCCGCTTGCTCAGCTCCTCCTGGAAGAGCGCCGATTCGACGCAGCCGAGCCCGGCGCCGCCATAGCGCTCGGGCAGCGGGATTCCGATGAACCCGAGCTCGCCCATCCTGCGATAGAGGTCGTGCGGGTAATACGCCTCTTCGTCCATGCGCCGGAACAGTTCTTCGGTGCATTCGGCGCGCGCGAACCGCGCGACCGAATCGCGCAGCATCTCCTGTTCGGCCGTCAACGAGAAATCCATCGGCAAAGCGCTCCCTGGTGTTCGGGCCGGACCCGCCCGGCCCCCGATTCCTCTAGCCCGCGTGCTCCCGTCGCCGCAGGATGCCGCCGGGATCGACCCGCCCGCGCAGCAGCCGCAATTCCTCCTCGGTGGGCGGTTCGGTCTGCGGAACGTGCGCGGGAACGATCGGCTCGAACCCGGTGTTGCGCAGCACGTCGTCGACGCTGACGCCGGGGTGCAGCGAGTGCAGCCGCATCCGCTTGCTCTGCTCCTCGAAATCGAAGATGCACAGCGGGGTGATGCAGAAGCGCGGCCCGCCGCCGGGGAAGCCAAGCCGCTTGCGGTGGTCGCCGCCCTCGCCCCAGCCGAAGGTCGAAACGAAGTCGCATCGCTCGACGAAGATGCGCCGGTCGTGCGACGCGACGTAGAGGTAGTAGCGGCCGATCGAGGTCGCCGCGCTCGGCGTTCCCACCGCGCCCGGGCCGCGGAACTTCAGCCGCCGGTAGTCGTCGCCGACACCGATCAGGTTGGCGTTGCCGTGCGGATCGATCTGCAGCGCGCCGACGGCGAACAGGTCGGTGATCTTGTCGAACGCGTCGAAGACCTCGTAGTGAATGTACTGCGACTCCGCCCAGCGCGACTGTCGCCAGTCCGTCAGCGAGGCGAAGTCGGGCAGGACCGGTTCGTCGTAGAGATTCGTGCGCGTGTGCGCGAGCATCACGATCATGTTCGGACCGTGGTGCAGGTGCGCCAGCAGGACACCGGCGCGCGGCACCGGTACGTTGGCGCCGACGAGTGCGCGCTCGCCGTCGGCGATCTGCCTCGACAGGAAGACCGCGTTCAGCTCGTCGATCGTGCAGGGGCGCTCGGTGGCATTCATCGCGTTCGCGCAGGCGTGGGGGTCAATACTCGGAGAGCGACAGCAGGCGCCGCAGGCCGACCACCTCGAGGTAGTCGACGTGATCCGCCGGTCGGTGGACATAGCGCTCGAGGTACGCCTGCAGGGGGCCGTCGTCGCCCGAGCGGACCAGCGCATGGCAGGCCGCGAGGTACTCGCCGCGCAGGTGCGCGTCGTCGCTGAGGTAGAAGCCGGGGCTCGCAAACGGGTGAGAGCCGAACGGCGCGCGCACCACGGCGTCGGCACCGGGAATCGAGGTGCGCGCGGGGTCGCGCCGGATCTCTTCGTTCGAGACGATCTTTTCGACGAAGACCACCGTGCGCTCGGAAGCCCGGTACAGGGCGCGGTCGCCGTAGCTGGTTCCGACGTGCTGGACGTTTCCGAAGACGTCGGAGAAGCCCGCATGGAGGAACGCCACGTCGGGGCGAATCGCCGGAATCGCGAGCAGCGGCTCGCCTGCGATCGGATCGCGAAATTCCTTCAGCGCGGGATTGACGACGGGAAAGCTCGTGCCGACGCCGGCACGCGTCGGCAGGAACGGCAGGCGCTGCGCACCGGCGTGCAGGGCCGCGTAATACATCCCCTCGTCGCATTCGAAGATCTCGAGCTCGCCGCGCTCGGCTGCCCGCTTGATCATCGGCGAGATCGGCGCGAGCGTCTCGGCACCGAAGTAGCAGCTCACGAGCTTGCGCACGCAACCGCCGGCGACCAGCAGGTCGAGGTCGAGTCCGCCCGACGCGGGGCCGACGACGGTGAGGTTCCGGCGCTTGCGCCGGATCAGCTCGCGCACCAGCGGCATCGGGTGGCCGCTGTTGATGAAGCCACCGAGCGCGATCGTCATTCCGTCGCGCACGAGGTCAGCGGCCTGCGCCATTGAGACGAGCTTCTCCTTCCTCTTCGGCGCCTGCGTCATCCGCGGCCCCCATTGCCGAGACGGAGCAGATACGGGCCTCGAGGAAGCGGCTCGTCGCCGCTCATCCGCAGCGCATTGTTCTCGGCGATCGAAGCCTTCGAGATGACTCCGGTCTGGAGATCCGCGACCAGCACGCTGGCGTCCGGCCGCGCGAGCCCCGCAGGCAGGCCAGTGACAGCCCAGGCAGCCTGCGGGTCCTCGGGCAGGACGAGCGCGACCGGCTCGCCGTCGACACGCGCCAGCCGCAGCGACGAGGCGGCCGCGTCATGACCGGCCAGTGCCTCGATCCGACGCCCCGCGAGCGCCGCGTGCAGGTTCGCGTAAACGCGGCTCGCCGGGCGAGGGTCGTAGCGCCGATCGATGAAGCCGTTTCGCGGAAAGTAGCCGCGGTCGACGTCCATGAACGTGTCGAAGAACGTGCTGATCGACGGCTGAAGCAGGTTCGCCAGCACGGTATCGGCTACGCGGCAGGCATTGGCGTGATCGTCGGTGTACGCGTCGGCAGGGCTTTCGCCGGCGAGGCGCACGTGCGCGAGGACACCGAGATCGAGTTCGGCGCCGAGCCTTGCGAGCGCCGACAGCGCCTGCGAAGGGCTCTCGCGGCGCGGCACGCGGAACGCGAACCCGTCGACGGCGCCGCGCAGCCCTTTCGCATCGAGCAGTTCGACCATCTGCTCGCGCTCGGCTGCGACGAAGCCGTGGTTGATGAAGTGGCTGAACTTCGAGCCATCGAACTTCGCGTCTTCGTGCATCCGCAGCTTGGACAGGTACACCTGCGAACCCGATCGCTCGCGCAGGCGCGCGAGGCCCGCCGCCGACGCCGGCATGTGGGCGCGCGCCAGCACGATCTCGAAAGCGCTGACGAGGTCGGTCGCCACGTCGAGCAGTCGCAACGCCTCATCGGTCGGAAGTCCATAGCTGTAGACGAGGAACTCGTGTCCCATGTCTCGCAACAGCCGCATGCGCGCGCGCACCCGGTCGTCGAGCCAGTCCTGGATCGGCACGCGCAACCGGCGCGCGCCCATCTCCCAGAGCGCAAGCAGCGGATAGTCGTTGCGGGCGAGCTTGCGCTCGAACTCCTGCACGCCGCCGGTGGCGGCGATTTCGACCAGTTCGGCCCATGGGTGGCGCAGGTCGACGCCGACCGTCGCGCACGCGTTGGTCCGCGTATGCACCGCAGGCAGGCGCTCGCGCGGCGCCTCCAGCGTCTCGCCGGCAGCGAGCTCGGCGCCCTGCGTGCGCACGCAATGCGCGATATGGCCGTTCTCGTGCACGTCGACGAGGAAATATCCGAACTTGCCGGCGTCTCCACGCCCGTACTCGCGGGCCGGCGCGACACGGTAGAACTCGGTGTAGTCGTGCCGCAGGAATGACGTCGCGGGCAGCAGATACATCGACGTGCCGCCGATCGCGTCGTACCAGAAGTTGTGGACGTGGCCAGCAAAGAGTGCCTCGGGGCGGTGCTTTGCGACCAGGTCCAGCAGCCACGACCGCCCGGGCTCGTCGATGTTGTCGTAGGTGCCGCGCTCGTTGCGGTCGGTGACGTACGGCGGGTAGTGAAGACACACGAAGCTGCGCTGCCCGGCGGACGACGACAACTCGCGCTCGAACCACTCACGCTGCTCGCGCTCGGCCGGCAAACCCGAGTTGATCAGCTGCGCGTCGAGCGCGAAGAACCGGCAGCCGTGCGACTCGAACGCGTAGTAGTCGGGGCCGAAATGCTCCCGGTACTGCTCGACGTGCTCGCTGGTGACCGTTCCGGCCGGCATCCAGTCGACCCGCTTGTCCCCGACGTCGTGGTTGCCGGGCAGCACGTGCAGCGGACATCGGGTGACGGCCGACAACGCCTTGAACTGCTCGACCGCGGGCACGAAGCCGGGCAGCTCGGGGACCGGGTGAACGATGTCGCCCAGGTGCATCACGAAGGCCGGCTGCGGCTCGAGCTGCGCGATCGACGCGAAGACGTGCCGCGCGCGGGCATTGGCGCGCGCGTTGGCTTCGTAGGGTGACGACGAGTGCCCGTCACGCTCGTTGACGTGCGTGTCGGCCACGAGCGCGAACTGGAACAGCCGTGGCCCGAGCCCGGCTCGACTCTGTGCGGGCACCGCCGGCGGTCTCGCCATCGGATCCTCCTCGGTCAGGTGAACACGGGCGCCGGCTAGCTTTCGCGGACGACCATCAGCGCGTCGAGCGGAATCGCACCGCGGCCGCGCTCGAACACGCGAAGCGGGTTGATCTCGATTTCCGAGACCTCCGGATGCTCGAGCATCAAAGTTGCGACCGCCTCGACGCAATCGGCCAGCGCGTCGATGTCGGCCGGCGGCTTGCCGCGCGCACCGGCCAGCAGCGGATGGATCCGCAGCGAGCGAATCAGCGCTTGCGCCTCGCCGGGCGCGAGCGGCAGCACGCCGATTGCCGCGTCGTGCAGCAGCTCGGTGTAGATGCCGCCCGAACCGACCATGACGACCGGTCCGAAGACCGGATCGCGGCGCGCGCCGACGATCACCTCGATTCCGTCCCCCGCCATCGGCGAGACGAGGACACCTTCGACGGCCAGGCCCGGCGAGTACCTGAGTGCGCCTTCCAGGATATGGCGGTAGGCGACGCGAACCGCCGCGTCGTCGCGCAGGTTCAACGCCACCGCTCCCGCTTCGGTCTTGTGCATCAGGTCGGCCGCGCAGACCTTCAGAACGACCGGGAAGCCGATGGCGCGCGCCCGCTCGACCGCCTCGTCCTCGGAGCCGACCAGTGCCTCGTCGAGGCGTCGCATCCCATAGTGCTGCAGCAACGTCTTGGTCTGGGCCTCGGAACACCGCCCGGCACCGCCCGAGGCAACGATCGGGGTCGCCGACGGCGCGGCCAGGGAGAACGAGCGCGTCGGCCTCGCGCAGGCCTCGCCGAAGCGAGCCAGCGCGCCCAGCGCACGGACGGTGCGCGTCGCGCTCGGCAGCACGGGAACACCCTCGCTGCGCAGCTGCGCGATGATCGGCGCAGGTCCCGCGATCCACGCCACCAGCAGCGGCTTGCTCGCCGTCGCGGCGACCTCGCGCAGTGTCTGCGCGATCTGCTCGCCATAGCGTCGGCCCAGACCGAGAAAAAACACGACCGCGTCGACGTTGGCATCGTTCAGCAGGCAGCCGAGCGCAGATCTCAGCATCCCCGGCTCGCTCAGGAACTGGCCCGTCAGATCCACCGGATTGCGCGTCGAGCCGAACTCGGGGACGATCCGCGCGAGTTCGGCCTCGGTCCGGGGGTCCAGCCGCGCGAGCTCGAGACCGTTCCGATCGAGCGCGTCGGCGATCAGGACGCCGGCGCCGCCGGACATGGTCAGCACGCCGACGCGGCGCCCGCCCATCGTCTTGTGCGAGCGCATCAGGCCGACGATGTCGAGCATCTCCTCCTCGTCGTCGACGCGGATCGCACCGGTCTGGCGGAACACGGCCTGGTAGACCTCGTCGGCGCCCGCGATCGCCGCGGTGTGCGACATCGCTGCGGCGCTGCCCCCCGGCGTGCGGCCGGTCTTGATCAGCAGGACGGGCTTGCCGGCGGCGCGGGCCTTCTCGCAGGCGTCGAGGAACCGCCTGCCGTCGCGAACACCCTCGACGTAGCCGGCGACCAGGTCGATCTCGTCGTCGTCGACCATCGCGGCGATCAGTTCGCTCACCGTGATGTCGGCCTCGTTGCCGGTGACGGCGAAATACTTGAAACCCAGGCCCTGCTCGGCACTCAGCGTGAAGATGAACGTGCCGAAGGCCCCGCTCTGCGACACGAACCCGGCGCGCCCCGAGCGCAGCACGCCGCGCGGCAACTCGAACGCCTGGCCGAAGTTGGCGATGAACCCCGACGCGAGATTGGCGATGCCCAGCGAGTTGGGGCCGAGCAGCCGCGTACCGCTGCCTTTGATCGAGCGCATCAGCGTCTGCTGGCGGTCGGCGCCGTCGGCTCCGGTTTCGGCGTATCCCGAGCTGAACATCACGATCTGGCGCACGCCCTTGCGCACGCACTGCTCGACGACCGGCTGCGCATGCTGGTACGGGACCGCGACGATCGCGACGTCGACGGGGCCCTCGATCGACTCGAGGTCGCGGTAACAGCGGTGTCCGCCGATCTCCTCGTAGCGCGGGTTGACCGGGTAGATCCGGCCGCCGAAGCCGAACTCGCGCAGGAAGCGCATCGGCTTGCCGCCGATCTTGTTGTCGTCGGGCGATGCGCCGACGACCGCCACGGTCCGGGCATCGAGCAGGATGGGCCCCTTGCGGGTGCCCGAAGTCAGGTCGTCCATTCCAGTCACGTTACGAAGGTCGGTGCGCGGACCCCGCGATCTCAGGCGGTGAACGCCTGGATTCCGGTCTGGGCGCGACCGAGGACCAGCGCGTGGATGTCACGGGTTCCCTCGAGGGTGTTGACCACCTCGAGGTTCATCATGTGGCGAACGACGTGGAACTCGTCCGAGATCCCGTTGCCGCCGAGCATGTCGCGCGCTTCGCGCGCGACCTCGAGCGCCCTCGCGGCCGAGTGGCGCTTCACCAGCGAGATCATCTCGGGCGCCGCCCTGCCCTCCTCGCGCAGGCGGCTGATTCGCAGGGCAGCCTGCAGGCCGACCGCGATCTCGGTCTGCATGTCGGCGAGCTTCTTCTGGATCAGCTGGCTCGCGGCGAGCGGGCGACCGAACTGCTTGCGCTCGAGCACGTACTGGCGCGCCGTGTGCCAGCAGTACTCGGCTGCGCCCCAGACGCCCCAGCAGATGCTGAAGCGTGCGTTGTTCAGGCCGGCAAACGGACCCTTGAGCCCGACGACGCCCGGCAGTACATGATCCTCCGGCACGAACACCTCGTCCATGACGATCTGCCCGGTCGGCGATGCGCGCATCGCGAACTTCCCCTCGATCTTCGGGGTCGACAGCCCCTTGGCGCCGCGCTCGAGAATGTGCCCGCGCACCGCGCCCTCTTCGTTCTTGGCCCAGACGACGAACACGTCGGCGACCGGCGCGTGCGTGATCCAGGTCTTGGTGCCGCTGAGCAGATAGCCCCCATCGGTCTTGCGGGCGCGGCTACCCATGCCGGCCGGATCCGAGCCGTGGTCGGGCTCCGTGAGACCGAAGGCGCCGATCCACTCGCCGGTGGCCATGCGGGGCAGGTATCGCGCGCGGTGCTCGTCGCTGCCGAAGTTGTAGATGACGTCCATGACCATGGTCTGGATGTTGGCCGACGAACGATAGGCGGTATCCACGCGCTCGAACTCCCGCATGATCAGGCCGCTCGCCACGAAGCCGATGCCGGGGCAGCCGTAGCCGTCGATGAAGGCGCCGAGAAAGCCCAGCTCGCCCATCTCGTTCAGCACCGCCCGATCGAATTCCTCGTGCCGGTTCTGCATCAGGATCCGCGGCATCAGGCGCTCCTGCGCATAGCGGCGTGCGGCGTCCCGGATCATCCGTTCGTCGTCGGTGAGCTGGTCCTCGAGGAGCAGCGGGTCCGCCCAGTCGAAGCGACCCGAGACGAGGCGCGAAGGTCGTGCTTGCGAAGAGGCGCCTGTGGCCGGACCGTTCATGCGAGGTTCTCCAAATTCGATTGCAATGATTTCCCGGGCTGGCGCCTGCCCGCGCTAGGCGGTCAGCGACGATCGGCCCGCGCCGACCGATCCGGCGGCGGAGCCGCCCGCAGCAGCCCCGGCGCGCCGGGCGCGCAGCTGCATCCTGAGCAGGATCACGAAGGACACGCAGCCCAGCGCGAGCATCGGGTACTCCAGCGGAATGTGGTCGATGTGCCGGAACATCGAGTAGCCGAACATCATCGCCGCCGTGAAGTACGCGAGCGCGCGCTCGAGGCGCGTGAACACGGTGAGCCCGCACCCGTAGAGGGCGGCCGTGAACGCGGTCATGCCCAACGGGACAGCGATCATCGATCCGACTGCCCACAGCCAGTCGTCCGGGCGCAGCACCACGACCGGGTTGAAGATGATGACGAACGGAATGATGAAGCCGGAGATCGCGAGCTTGAACGCGCTCATCGACGTCTTGAAGTAGTTCGCGCCCGCGATCCCCGCCCCGGCCAGTGCGGCGAGCGCGACCGGCGGCGTCAGTGCCGAGATCACCGCAAAGTAGAACGCGAAGAAGTGGGCCGACAGCGGTTCGACGCCCATCTTGATGATGATCGGCACCACCACGATCGCGACGAGGCTGTATGCGGCAGTGGTCGGGACACCGCAACCCAGCACGATCGAGACGAGCATCGTGACGATCAGCGCGATGACCAGGTTGCCCGCACTCAGCAGCTCGACCAGGCCCGCGATCTTCGTGCCGAGGCCGGTGGTGATCAGCGTTTGCGCGATCAGGCCGACGATGGCCAGCGAGACACCGATCTGCGCACCGACCAGCGCCCCACCCGCCAGGCACTTCAGCAGGTCCATCAGCCTGGGCCGGGTCTCGCGCCCGACGTAGCTCAACGCGATCGACAGCAGGATCGCCCAGAAGGCCGCGTTGGCGGGACTGTATTGCATCAGCAGCATGGCCACCAGCACGCCGAGCGGCAGGACGAACAGCGGCAGGCGCCTGGCGATCAGCCCGTAGTCGATCGACTCGGACGGCGGACGGATGCCCTGGCGGACCGCGAGGAACTGGACACCGAGCATCACGCCCCAGAAGTAGAGGATGGCCGGAATGATCCCGGCGACCATGACCTCGGCGTACGGAACGCCGAGGAACGAGGCCATCATGAATGCGGCGGCACCCATCACCGGCGGCATCAGCTGTCCGCCGGTGGAGGCGGTGGCCTCGATCGCACCCGCATGCTCCGGCGTGAACCCCACCTTCTTCATGAACGGAATCGTGAACGCGCCGGTGATGGCGACGTTGGCGACCGCGGCGCCCGAAACCATGCCGACCAGCGCGCTCGAGACGACGGCGGTCTGGCCTGGGCCGCCTTGCATGACACGGCCGGGGATCTTCCCCGCTTCGAAGAAGAAATCGTTGACCCTGATGACACCGAGAAGCGCGCCGAACACGACGAACAGGAATACCTGGTTCGCCGAAATCGACAGGAAGGTGCCGTAGATTCCGGAGAGTCCGATGCTGAGGTAGGAAACGATGTACTCGATCGTGAACGGCTTGTGGTAGAGCTGCCCGGGCAGCAGGTGCCCGAACACGAAGTACGCGACGAAGAGCGCGGCGACGATCGGAAGCGTGATGCCCCATGCCTGGCGGGTCGCCTCGACGACCAGTACGATCAGCAGAATCCCGACGATCAGGTCGGTACGCTCCGGGTAGCCGATGACCTCCTCGAGGTGACCGATGTTCAGGTAGACGTAGGCTGTCCCGATCACGCTGAGCACGGCGAGCACCGCCCGCACCGCTGCGCCCCAGCTGGTCTTTGCGGTCCTCATGCCGTTCAGGAACAGCAGAACCAACGTGAATGCCAGGTGCACGTTCTGGTGCTCGTAGGCCCCGAAGAAGAGGTACTGCGTCGACACCATGTGGTAGGCCAGCATGCCGAGTCCGAGGACCAGGAGTAGCCATTCAACGCTCTTGTCGTACCGCTCATTCATGAACGCGTCTCCTCATTTGGCCCGCCAGCTGCTACGGCCCGCCGGGGCTCGTGCTGCCGTT
>CALMSQ010000405.1:0-2025 GCA_937872345.1 uncultured Burkholderiales bacterium
GTGATCGGCATGGAGAGCCCGCGCGGCGTGAACGACCCGAGCCTCGGCGCCTTCGCACAGGTGCTGACCGAGGCCGATTGCGTGCTGCTCGTTGGCAAGCGCTGCGACTTCACGCTGAAGTTCGGCCAGCCGCCGGCGTTCGACGCGGGCTGCGCCTTCGTCCAGGTCGACGCCGAGCAGGCCGAGATCGAGCGCACGCGACGCGCGGTTGGCGCACGCCTGGTCCATGCCTTCGTCGCCGACGCGCAGGCCGCGATCGAGGCGCTCGCAGCCTGCGCGCGCGAGCAGGGGCCGTCTGCGGATACGTCGCGCGCCGCCTGGATCGCCGAGGTACGCAGCGCGATCGAATGGCGCCCACCCGAGTGGGACCGCGCCGTGTCGGGCGAACCCGACCGGCTGCACCCGGCGCAGGCCTGCCGCCCGCTGCAGAAGCTGCTCGACGCGCACCCGGATTCGGTGCTGGTGTCCGACGGCGGCGAGATCGGCCAGTGGGCGCAAGCCTGCCTGTCGGCGCCGAACCGCGTGATCAACGGCGTCGCGGGCTCGATCGGCGCCGGCCTGCCGTTCGCGCTGGCCGCGCGCGTCGCGAAGCCCGACGTGCCGGTGGTGGCCGTGATGGGCGACGGAACCTTCGGTTTCCACGTCGCCGAGCTCGACACCGCGGTGCGCTACGCGCTGCCGTTCGTCGCGGTGGTCGGCAACGACGCGCGCTGGAACGCCGAGTACCAGATCCAGCTCAAGGACTACGGCGCCGACCGGGTGGTGGGCTGCGAGCTGCGGCCGATGCGTTACGACCAGGTGAGCGTCGCGTTCGGCGGCCATGGCGAGCAGGTGACCGACGCGGCGCAACTCGCGCCGGCCGCGGCGCGGGCGCAAGCCAGCGGCCTGCCCGCGTGCCTGAACGTGATGATCGAGGGGGTTGCCGCGCCGGTGATCCGCCGCCCCGGTTGAACGCCGCCCGGCGTTCAGAGGCTGCGCAGCACCAGCGTCGCGCCGCCCACGATCAGGATCGCCCACACGACCTGGACGATGCGATGCGCGGGCAGGCGGTGATGAAGGTGGGTGCCCAGGTACATGCCAGCAAGCGCGCACGGCAACATGGTCACGATCAGCCACGGCAGGCCAGGCGGCGAGAACAGGCTGGCGGCGATGAACGACGCGAGCCGCGCCAGCGCGCTCATGAACAGCAGCAGCGAGATCGTCGCGCGCAGCCGGCCCTTGTCCTGCACCCGTCGCGCGAGGTAGATGGTGTAGATCGGACCGCCGGTGCCGAACAGCGCGCTGAACACGCCGCCCACGGTGCCCAACGGCACGGCCCAGCCGGGCGCGATCGTCGCCTGGCGCGGGCGAAACAGCAGGCTCCAGGCGGCGAAGGCCAGCACGAACACGCCGAGCAGCAGCAGCAGTGCGCGCTCGGGCGCCTTCACGAGCACGGTCACCCCGAGCGCGACCCCGATCAGCATGAACGGGACCAGGCGCAGCAGCTCGCCGCGATCGACCGACTTGCGGTTGCGCACGCCGATTGCCACGCCGCCGATCAGGTCGTAGACCAGCATCATCGGCAGCGCCAGGCGCAGCGGAAGCAACTGCACCAGCATCGGCATGGCCACCATCGAGGCACCGAAGCCGGTGAGCCCGACCACTGTGTAAGCGAACGCGACGACCAGGCCGACGCCCGCGAGCGTCTCGATGGGCAGGTTCATCCGGATTCCGGGCCGGGACCGATCCCGGGGAGCGATGGGAAGATGCGACGAGCGCGTGCCCGGCCGCAGCCGAAGCAGAAGCCTAGCATCGACGTCGGCGTACGATGGAGCCGGGCTGCGTGGCCAGTGCCCGGCGCGTTCCGGAAAGCCGGGACGAAGGGGGAGCGTTGAACCAGGACAAGGCGCCGCGCCGGGTCGCGATGGTCGGCGGCGGCTTCACCGGCGCGTCCACTGCGGTGCAGCTGGTCCGCGCGAGTGCCGTGCCGCTCGCAATCACCGTCGTCGAGCCGCGCGAGAGGATCGGCCCCGGCCTCGCGTACTC
>CALMSQ010000406.1:0-3304 GCA_937872345.1 uncultured Burkholderiales bacterium
TTCTCGCCGGCCGCGTCCTCGGCAAGGTAGACGATCGAGAATCCGCCGCTCGAGATCTTCCTTACAATACGGTATCCGCCGAGTTCGTGCCCTTCGGGCAGCGGCGCATTCGTCTGGGTGCCCATCGCGTCGGGGAATCCGTCCTGGCTGTCGGTAATGGCTCTCCGCGCATTCTAAAGACTTCCTGCCCTCGAAGAACGATCTTGAGCCAACGATCCGCCGAGCGGCGCCCCCTGCAGAGCATGACCGGATACGCGCAGGTGTCGCGCGAAACGCCCGCCGGGCAGGTCAGCGTCGAGATCCGCAGCGTCAACTCCCGCTTCCTCGACCTCTCTTTCCGCATCCCCGACGAATTGCGCCAGGTCGAGCCGGCGCTGCGCGAACTGATCGCCGGCGCGATCCAGCGGGGCAAGGTCGAGTGCCGGGTCGGTTTTCGCACGCTCTCGCGCGCCGACGCCGAGCCGCAGCTCGATGCGCGGGTGCTCGCACAGCTGGCCGGGCTCGCGCGCCGCGTCGCGCAGGCGGTGCCCGAAGCCGTCCCCCCGTCGGTGGGCGAGATCCTTCGATGGCCCGGGCTGCTCGGCGAGCCCGCCGGGGCCGAGGCGCTCGCGCCCGACGTTCTCGCGGCGGCGCGCCAGGCGCTCGACGAGTTCGTCGCCAGCCGCGCGCGCGAGGGTGACAAGCTGGCCGGATTCCTGCGTGAACGTGCCGCCGCAATCGGCGCGATCATCGCGCCGCTTCAGCAGCGCAGCCCCGAGCTGCTGGCCGCGTGGCAGGCCCGGCTCGTCGAGCGGCTGCGCGCCGCCCTCGAGCAGACCGAAGCGCCCGTGCCGATCGAGGAGACCATGGCGCGGGTGCGCCAGGAAGTCACGGCGTACGGGCTGCGCATCGACGTCGCCGAGGAGCTGTCGCGGCTGCAGGCCCACCTCGACGAGCTGGCACGCATCCTCGAAGCCGGCAGCCCGGCCGGCAAGCGGCTCGACTTCCTGATGCAGGAGTTCAACCGCGAGGCGAACACGCTGGGGTCGAAGGCGGCCGCCATCGACCTGACCGGCGCGTCGATCGAGCTCAAGGTCCTGATCGAGCAGATGCGCGAGCAGGTGCAGAACATCGAATGAAGACCGGACCCGCGCCATGACCGACTCCGTCCCGCGGCCCGGCAGCCTGTTCGTCGTCGCGGCGCCCTCGGGCGCCGGCAAGACGTCGCTGGTGCGCGCGTTGCTCGCCGACGCGCCGCTGATGCAGCTGTCGGTGTCGTTCACCACGCGTACGCCGCGCCCCGGCGAAGTCGACGGGCGCGACTACTTCTTCGTCGACGCCGCCGGCTTCGAGCGCCGCCGCGAGGCCGGCGAGTTCCTCGAATGGGCCGAGGTGCACGGCAACCTGTATGCCACGTCGCGGGCCTGGATCGACGACCGGATCGCGGCCGGCGTCGACATCGTGCTGGAAATCGACTGGCAGGGCGCCGTGCAGGTGCAGCGGCTCTTTCCCGACGCGATCGGCGTCTTCATCGTGCCGCCTTCGATCGGCGTGCTGCGCGAGCGGCTGACGCAGCGCGGGCAGGACACCGCCGAAGTGATCGAGCGGCGGGTCGTCGCAGCCGAGGCCGAGCTGAAGCAGGCGCACCGCTTTCAATATGTTATTATTAATCAAGACTTTGCGAGCGCCCTCGCCGATCTGCGCACGATCGTCGACGCGGCGCGCCTGAGGTTCACGAAACAGCAAGCCCGGCACCCGGCGACGTTCGCCGCGCTGGGCATCACCAAGCGAAAACAGGTGTGACATGGCCCGCATCACCGTCGAAGATTGCCTGAAGCAGATCCCCAACCGGTTCGAGCTGACGCTCGCGGCCACCTACCGCGCGCGCATGCTCGCGCAGGGCCACGCGCCCAAGGTCGAGTCGAAAGACAAGCCCACCGTGACCGCACTGCGCGAAATCGCCGCCGGCAAGGTCGGAGTGGAAATGTTGCGGCGCGTCCCGATCTGATGAGGTAACGGCCGGTCCCGCCTCGGTCGTCGCGGACATGGCCACCCATCACACGCCCCCCGTCACACCGCCCGCCCGGCGCGGGCGCCGACAGCCTGCGCCGCCCGAGGCGCCCCCCACCGCGCTGGCCGACGGCGGTTTCGTCACGGTGGCCGACGAACGGCAGGTGGTGTCGCTCGCCGGCCTGACCCGCAAGGCCGGCGCCTACCTGTCCGAGGACGACCTCAAGCGCATCCGCGAGGCCTATCGCTTCAGCGACGAGGCGCACCTGGGCCAGTTCCGCTCCAGCGGCGAGCCCTACATCTCGCATCCGATCGCGGTCGCCGAGATCCTCTGCGGCTGGAAGCTCGACGCCGATTCCCTGATGGCCGCGCTGCTGCACGACGTGATCGAGGACACGACCGTCGCCAAGCAGATCCTCATCGAGCGCTTCGGTCCCCACGTGGCCGAACTGGTCGACGGCCTGTCCAAGCTCGAGCGCGTCGAGTTCGCCTCGAAGGAGCAGCAGCAGGCCGAGAGCTTCCGCAAGATGCTGCTGGCGATGGCGCGCGACGTGCGCGTCATCCTGATCAAGCTCGCCGACCGGCTGCACAACATGCAGACGCTCGACGCGGTGCCGGTCGACAAGCAGCGGCGCATCGCCCGCGAGACGCTCGACATCTATGCGCCGATCGCCAGCCGCCTGGGCCTGCACGAGCTCTTCCGCGAGCTGGTCGACCTGTCGTTCAAGCACCTGTACCCGTGGCGACACCGCACGCTGCAGAAGGCGGTGCAGGCCGCCCGCGGCAATCGCCGCGAAGTCATCGGCAAGATCCTCGAGACCGTGCAGAAGACGCTGCCCGAAGCCGGCGTCAACGCCGAGGTATTCGGGCGCGAGAAGACGCTGTACGCGATCTACTGCAAGATGCGCGACAAGCGGCTGTCGTTCTCGCAGGTGCTCGACATCTACGGCTTTCGCGTGCTGGTCGACACGGTGCCGCAGTGTTATCTCGCGCTGGGCGCGCTGCACGCGACCTACAAGCCGGTGCCCGGGCGCTTCAAGGACTACATCGCCATCCCGAAGATCAACGGCTACCAGTCGCTGCACACGACGCTGGTCGGGCCCTTCGGCACGCCGGTCGAGTTCCAGATCCGCACCCGCGAGATGCAGCGCGTCGCCCAGGCGGGCGTGGCCGCGCACTGGCTGTACAAGGCGGAGAAGGAGAGCTTCACCGACCTGCAGAAGCGCACGCACGAGTGGCTGCAGTCGCTGCTCGACATCCAGAGCCAGACCGGCGACTCGCTCGAGTTCATCGAGCACGTCAAGGTCGACCTCTT
>CALMSQ010000407.1:0-12296 GCA_937872345.1 uncultured Burkholderiales bacterium
CCGGTGACGAACAGCGACAGGCAAGCGGCAGCGATGAACTTGGACATGATGTCTCCGAAGGTGGGCAAACGCCCCGGGCCGGGGGCGCGCGAAAAACTATACGCCGGCGAGACGCCCACCATGCCGGCGCCGATCGCCCGTTGCGCGCCGGCGACGGCGCCGCTGCGATGCAGTCGATGACGAGGCTCGCGGCGGCCGGCGTGGTCGCGGCGTTGCTGCTCGTGGCGCCCGCGCCGGCGCCGGCCCAGGCGGCGAACGCGGCGACGGCGACCGCGAAGCGCGGTGCGCCGTTCGAAGACACGATCGCGCAACGCGTGCTCGCCTGCTCGGCCTGCCACGGCGCGCAGGGGCGGGCGACCCGCGACGGCTACTTCCCACGCATCGCCGGCAAGCCGGCCGGGTACCTGTACGAGCAGTTGCGCAGCTTTCGCGACGGCCGGCGTTCGTATCCACCGATGGCCGGCCTGCTCGCCGACCTCGACGACGATTACCTGCGCGAGATCGCCGGGCATTTCGCGAGCCTGCGACTTGCCTATCCGCCGCCGCAGGCGCCGCAGGGGTCGGTGTCGATGCTGGCGCGCGGCCGGGTGCTCGCGTTCGAAGGCGACCGGTCGCGCGACGTGCCGGCCTGCGCCGAGTGCCACGGCCGCGCGCTGACCGGCGCCGCGCCCGCGATTCCGGGATTGCTCGGACTGTCGCGCGACTACCTGAACGCGCAACTCGGCGCGTGGCGCGACGGGCTGCGCCATGCGGCCGCGCCCGACTGCATGGCCCAGGTCGCGCGGCGCCTGCGACCCGAGGACGTCGCCGCGCTGACCGGCTGGCTCGCGGCGCAGCCGGTGCCGGAGGGCGAGCCGCCGCGGATCGACCCGGGTGCGCGGCTTCCGATGCGCTGCGGCAGCGTCGAGGCCGGCGCGCCGGCCGCGGAATCGCCGGCCGCCCCGTCGAGCGCTGCATCGTCTGCGGCCTTGCGCGACGCCGCCGTGCCGCGCGCGCCCGCCGGTGCCGCACAGGCGGCGCGCGGCGCCTACCTCGCGCGCGCCGGCAACTGCATGGGCTGTCACACCGCGCGCGGCGGGGCCCCCTACGCGGGCGGCCGGGGCGTGGCCACGCCGTTCGGCACCGTCTTCGCGTCGAACCTGACTCCCGACGACGAGACCGGGCTCGGACGCTGGAGCGCCGACGACTTCTGGCACGCGTTGCACGACGGGCGATCGAGGGACGGCCGCGCGCTGTATCCGGCGTTTCCGTATCCGCAGTTCACGCGCGTGACGCGAGAGGACTCCGACGCGCTGTTCGCGTTCCTGCGCAGCCTGCCGGCGGTGCGGCAGCCGAACCGGGCCCACGCGCTGCGCTTTCCGTTCGACCGGCAGATCGTGCTCGAGGCCTGGCGCTGGATGTTCTTCCGGCCGGCGACCTTCGTCGCCGACGGATCGCGCTCGCCCGAGTGGAACCGCGGCGCTTACCTGGTGAGCGGCCTGGGGCATTGCGCCGCCTGCCACGGTGCGCGCAACGCACTGGGCGCGGCACGCGACCCGTCGCGCTACGACGGCGAGCAGATGCCCGAGCAGGGCTGGTACGCTCCGTCGCTGCACGACGCCGCCCAGGCCGGCGTGGCCGACTGGCCGATCGACGACATCGTGCGCCTGCTGCGCGTCGGCGTCACCGGGCGCGCCAGCGTCGCCGGGCCCATGGCCGAGGTCGTCCGGCACGGCACGCAGTACCTCGACGCGCCCGACCTGCGCGCGATCGCCGTGTTCCTGAAGGACCTGCCGATCGTCGCTCCACCCGCTGCACCGTCGCCCGGCGCGTCCGATCGCGACGCCGCCCGGCTCGCCGGCGGCGCGCGCGGCTACGAGAGGCACTGCGCGAACTGTCACGGCGAGCGCGGCGAAGGCGTGCCGGGCGCCTATCCGGCGCTCGCCGGCAACCGGGCCGTGACGATGGATCCGCCGATCAACCTGGTGCGGATCGCCGCGCACGGCGGCTTTCCGCCGCAGACCGCGGGCAACCCGCGGCCGTTCGGCATGCCGCCGTTCACGCAGGCGCTCGACGATGCCGATCTCGCTGCGATACTGTCGTACGTCCGCAATGCGTGGGGCAACCGCGGGTCGCTGCTGTCGTCGCCCGACGTGAGCCGATATCGCGGCAGCGCGGGCCGGTGAACGGGGCATCGACGCCGATCGAATGCCGCCGTACGAATCCGGATTCGGGATCCACGTCGTTCGTCGGGAGAAGGGCCATGTTCAGGAACCGTGAGGACGCGGCGCAGCAACTGGCGCGGGCGCTCGACGCCTGGCGCGGCCGCCATCCGCTGGTGCTCGCGATTCCGCGCGGCGCGCTGCCGATGGGGCGGGTGATCGCCGAAGCGCTCGGCGGCGAGCTCGACGTGGTGCTGGTGCGCAAGGTCGGCGCGCCCTACCAGCCCGAGTTCGCACTGGCGGCGATCGACGAGAACGGCGAGCTCCACTGGACGCCCGGCATCGATCCGCAGTCCGCCGACCCGCACTGGCTCGAGCGCGAGAAGCAGGCGCAGCTCGAGACGATCCGGCGCAGGCGCGAGCGTTACCGCGCGGGCCGCCCCGCGATCGATCCGGCCGGACGAGTCGTGATCGTCGTCGACGACGGCCTCGCCACCGGCTCGACGATGGTCGCTGCGCTGCACGCGACCCGCGCGCGCAAGCCCGAGCGACTGATCTGTGCGGTGCCGGTGGCCGCGCCTTCGGCGGTCGAAAGGGTACGCCCGTACGCGGACGAGGTCGTCTGCCTGTCGACGCCGGTGTTCTTCCAGGCCGTCTCGCAGTTCTATCGCGAGTTCCCGCAGGTGGAGGACGAGGAGGCCGAGCGCATCCTGGCCGCGTCGCAGCAGGGCCGGGGAGCCGGCGCGTGAGCGACGTACCGCCGGGGCGCCCGGCGTCGAGCGTCGTCGTGCTGCGCGCGCCGATGTCGGCCCACGTGGTCGAGCGCGCCGTGCAGGCCGGCGATACCGTGAGCCCCGGCCAGCCGGTGATCGTGCTCGAGGCGATGAAAATGGAGCACGTGGTCGCCGCGGACTGCGGCGGGGTCGTGGTCGAGGTGCGTTGCGCCGTGGGCGACCAGGTCGCGGAGGGCGAGTTGCTCGCGCTCGTCGCGCCGCATCGCGCCGGCGAAGCGGTGGCGCCACAGGCTGCGCCGCGCGCCGCGAAGGCCGTGCGCGACGACCTGCAGCGCGTGATCGACCGCCACGTGCTCACGCTCGACGCCGCGCGGGCCGAGGCGGTCGCGAGGCGGCGCGCCCGCGGCCAGCGCACCGCGCGCGAGAACGTGGCCGACCTGTGCGACGAGCACTCGTTCGTCGAGTACGGGGCGCTCGCGGTCGCCGCGCAGCGCAGCCGCCGCGACATCGACGACCTGCGCGCCAACACGCCGGCCGACGGCATGGTCACCGGCATCGGCAGCGTCAACGCGGCGCTGTTCGGCGCCGAGCGTTCGCGTTGCGTCGTCATGGCGTACGACGCGACCGTGCTGGCCGGCACGCAGGGCATGCGCAACCATGCGAAGACCGACCGCATGCTGGGGATCGCGCTGAAGCAGCGGCTGCCGGTCGTGCTGTTCGCCGAGGGCGGCGGAGGGCGCCCGGGCGACGTCGACGTCCCCGTGGTGGCGGGGCTCGATCTCGGCACCTTCGCGGCGTTCGCGCGACTGAGCGGGCAGGTGCCGGTGCTCGGCATCGTGTCCGGGCGCTGCTTCGCCGGCAATGCCGCGCTGCTCGGCTGCTGCGACGCGATCGTCGCGACGCGCGACGCCAACATCGGGATGGGCGGCCCCGCCATGATCGAAGGCGGCGGGCTGGGGGTCTTCCGTCCCGAGGAGATCGGCCCGAGCGACGTGCAGCACCGCAACGGCGTGATCGACATCCTGGTCGAGAACGAGGCGCAGGCGGTCGCCGCGGCGAAGCGCTACCTGTCGATCTTCCAGGGCCGCGTCGAGCACTGGCAGGCGCCCGACGCGCTGGCGCTGCGCGAGGTGGTGCCCGAGAACCGGCTGCGCGTCTACGACACGCGCGCCGCGATCGCGGGCCTCGTCGACGTCGACAGCCTGGTCGAGTTGCGCAGCGGCTTCGGCGTCGGCGTGCACGTCGCGCTCGCGCGGATCGAAGGCCGGCCGGTGGGCCTGATTGCCAACAACCCGCTGCACCTGTCGGGGGCGATCGACGCCGACGCGGCCGACAAGGCGGCGCGCTTCATGCAGCTGTGCGACGCGCACGGGTTGCCGATCGTCTCGCTGGTCGACACGCCCGGCTTCATGGTCGGGCCGGCGACCGAGGAGCGCGCGCAGGTGCGGCACGCGAGCCGCATGTTCGTCGTCGGCGCCGCGCTGCGCGTGCCGGTGTTCGCGATCGTGCTGCGCAAGGGCTACGGGCTCGGCGCGATGGCGATGGCGGCCGGCGGCTTCCATTCGCCGAACTTCACGGTGTCGTGGCCGACTGGCGAGTTCGGCGGCATGGGCCTGGAGGGCGCGGTGCGCCTGGGCTTTCGCAAGGAGCTCGAGGCCGTACCCGAAGGCGAGGAGCGCGACGCGCTATACCGCCGGCTGGTGGCCCGGCAGTACGAGAAGGGCGAGGCGATGAACATGGCCGAGACGCTCGAGATCGACGCGGTGATCGATCCGGCGCAGACGCGGCAGTGGCTGGCGGCGGGGCTCGAGGCGGCGTCGGCGCAGCCGGCGCCGCGCCCGCCGGGCGCGCGCTTCGTCGATCCCTGGTAGCCGGCCGGCCGAGACTTGACAGGGCGGGGTGTTTCCGTAAAGATAGTAACAAATTACTTACTATCAGGACCGGCTCTCCATGGATGCAGTTGCCAGGCACCTCCCCGCCGACGAGCGTCGCGCCGTCACGGTCGAGACCGTCGTCGAGCTCGCCGCCGAGCAGAACCCGAGCGAGATCACGACGGCCGCGATCGCCACCCGGATGGGGCTCACCCAGGGGGCGCTGTTCCGGCACTTCCCGACCAAGGACGCGATCTGGCGCGCGGTGATGGACTGGGTCGCCGAGCGGCTGATGGGGCGCGTGGACCGCGCCGCGAGTTCGGCCGCGTCGCCGCTGGGCGCGCTCGAGGCGATCTTCATGGCGCACGTCGGCTTCATCGCCGAGCACCCGGGCGTGCCGCGAATGATGTTCGGCGAGCTGCAGCGGCCCGGCGACTCCGCCACGCGGCGGATGGTCCAGGCGCTGCTCGCGCGATACCGCGATCGCCTGCGCGCGCTGATCGAGCAGGGTCAGTCCGGTGGGGAATTCGATCCGCAGGTCGATGCCGATCAGGCGGCGTTGCTGTTCATCGGCACGATCCAGGGTCTGGTGATCCAGTCGATGGTGGCGGGCGACATGGCGCGTGTGCGCAGCGACGCCCCGGGGGCGTTCGCGACTCTGTGCCGCGGCATCGGGAGCAAGTCATGAAGCGGTTGTCGATTGGCCGTCGCACCCTCGCGCTGGCCGCGGTGCTCGCGATCCTGCTGGGCCTGTTCGCCTGGGTTGCGCTGCGCGCTGGCCCGCTCGCACCCGTGCGTGTCACGGTGGCGACGGTGGAACGACACGAACTCTCCCCGGCGCTGTTCGGCATCGGCATCGTCGAGTCGCGCCATACCTACCGGATCGGCCCGACGGTGGCCGGGCGGCTCGGGCGCATCGACGTGCAGGTCGGAGAAACCGTCCGCGCCGGCCAGGTGCTCGGCGAGATGGATCCGGTCGACCTGGACGATCGGGTGCTCGCGCAGCATGCGGCGTTCGAGCGCGCGCGCGCTGGCGTGCTCGCTGCCGAGGCGCAGTTGCGCGACCTGTCGGCGCGGCGCGCCTTTGCCGAGACGCAGGCACGCCGTTACGAGCAGTTGCGCGCCGCGCGCTCGGTGAGCGACGAGGCGGCCGAGACACGGCGCCAGGAGTGGCAAGTGGCCGAAGCTGGCCATGCAGCGGCGCGCGCCAACCTCGACGCGGCGCGTCAGGAGCTGGCGCGGGCACGTGCCGAACGCGAAGGCCTCGCGCGCCAGCGCGCGAACCTGAAGCTGGTCGCGCCGGTGACCGGCATCGTCGCCGCGCGTGCGGTCGATCCCGGCACGACGGTGGTCGCCGGCCAGGCCGTGGTCGAGGTGGTCGATCCGTCCACGCTATGGCTGAACGTGCGCTTCGACCAGTTGCGCGCATCCGGGCTCCGTACCGGGCTGCCGGCGCACATCGCACTGCGCTCGCGCAGCGGCGAGTCGATGCCCGGCAAGGTCGCGCGCGTGGAGCCGGTCGCCGACTCCGTCACCGAGGAAGCGCTCGCGAAAATCGCGTTCGACCCGATTCCGGAGCCGCCGCCCGCGATCGGCGAATTGGCGCAGGTGACGATCGCGTTGCCGGCGCGGCCCGCGGTACCCGTCGTGCATAGCGCGAGCGTCCGGCGATCCAACGGGCAGGCGGGCGCCTGGGTGGTCGACGACGGATCGCTGCGCTTCGCGCCGGTGCGACTGGGCGCCTCCGACCTGGACGGCCACGTCGAGGTGCTCGAGGGCCTGAAGGAGGGCCAGCGCGTCGTCGTCTACAGCGAGCGCGCGCTCGATGCTCGCACGCGCATAGAGATCGTCGATGAACTCGCGGGGGCGCGGCCGTGATCAGCCTCGCCGGTCGTGACATCCTGCAGTCGTGGGGCAAGTTCGTCTTCACCGGCGTGGGCCTGGGCCTGTTGATCGGGGCCACGCTGACGATGGCGGGCGTGTATCGCGGAATGGTGGACGACGCGCGCGTGCTCCTCGACAACAGCGGCGCCGACCTGTGGGTCGTCCAGCAGGACACGCTTGGCCCGTACGCCGAATCGTCGAGCCTGTACGACGATGTCTATCGCGGCATCGCCGCGATGCCCGGCGTCGCCCGCGCGGCCAACGTCACCTATCTCACGATGCAGGTGCGCCGCGGCGACCGCGACGTGCGCGCGATGGTCGTCGGCGTGGTTCCGGGGGGGCCCGGCGAGCCGGGCCAGCCCGGCTTCCTGGTGGCAGGCCGGCATATCACGCGCAGCCACTACGAGGCGGTCGCCGACGTGGCCACCGGTTTCGCGCTGGGCGACGAGATCCGCATCCGCCGCAATCTGTATGCCGTGGTCGGACTCACCCGGCGCATGGTCTCCTCGGGCGGCGACCCGATGGTCTTCATCCCGCTGCGCGATGCGCAGGAGGCGCAGTTCCTGAAGGACAACGATGCGATCGTCCGGCAGCGGCGGCGCACCGCGCAGAATCCCGCCTTCGACCGCCCGGGCGTCCCGGGTCTGCTCGACGCGGTGATCGCGTCGCAGAGCGTGAACCCCTACGTGAACGCGGTGCTGGTCCGCATCGCTCCGGGCGTGACGCCCGAGGAGGTGGCCGAGCCGATCAGGCGCTGGAAGCGGCTGCAGGTGTACACGCGCGAGCAGATGGAGGAGATCCTGATCGGCAAGCTGATCGCCATGTCGGCACGCCAGATCGGACTGTTCCTCGTGATTCTCGCGATCGTCAGCGCGGCGATCGTCGCCTTCATCATCTACACGCTGACGCTCGGCAAGATCCGCGAGATCGCGGTACTCAAGCTGATCGGCACGAGAAACACCACGATCGCCTCGATGATCCTTCAGCAGGCGCTGGGGCTGGGGCTGATCGGGTTCGTCGTCGGCAAGGTGGCCGCGACCCTGTGGGCGCCGATCTTTCCGCGCAACATCGTCCTCGAGACCGCCGACGCGGGGCGCGCGATCGTCGCCGTGCTGGCGATCTGCGCGCTGGCGAGCACGATGGCGATTCGCGCGGCGCTGCGGGTCGATCCGGCGGAGGCGGTCGGTGGCTGAGAGCACGACACGCGGCATCCGCATCGAAGGCCTGCGCAAGCGCTACGGCTCGGGCGACACCGCGGTCGACGCGCTCAAGCACGTCGACATGGAGGTGGCGCCCGGCGAGGTCGTGGGCCTGATCGGCCCCTCCGGGTCGGGCAAGAGCACGCTGCTGAAGTGCCTGGGCGCGGTGATCGAGCCGACCGCCGGGCGCATGACGCTCGGCGACGAGGTAATCTACGAGGACGGCTGGAAGGTTCGCGACCTGCGCGCATTGCGCCGCGACCGCATCGGCTTCGTCTTTCAGGCACCGTACCTGATCCCGTTCCTCGACGTCACGGACAACGTCGCGCTTCTGCCGATGCTCGCGGGCGTGCCCAATGCGCAGGCGCGCGCCAAGGCGCTGGAACTGCTCACCGCTCTGGACGTCCAGCACCGTGCGCGCGCGATGCCCTCGCAGCTCTCCGGGGGCGAGCAGCAGCGGGTCGCGATCGCACGCGGACTGGTCAACCGCCCGCCGGTGATCCTCGCCGACGAGCCGACCGCGCCGCTCGACAGCGCACGCGCGATGTCGGTGATTCGCATCCTGAACGAGATGGCTCGCAAGTTCGAGACCGCCATCGTCGTCGTCACGCACGACGAGAAGATCATCCCGACCTTCCGGCGGATCTACCACATCCGCGACGGCGTGACGCACGAGGAAGCGGGCGAGGGCAAGTCGTTCGAATGAGGCGTCCATGAGGATCACCTTTGTCGGAGCTGCCCGGGAATGGGTGCGACAGGTGCGGCCGGCCCGGTACGACTCAGACGTGCAGCCGCACCGCGACGTGCGCTGTCGGCTTCGCGACGCCGGCCACATTCCCGGATCGGCGATCCTCGAAGTCGATCTCGCCCGGAACGGCACAGCGGCGCGGCTGGTGTTCGGCGGCGACCTCGGCCAGCCCGTGCGCCCGATCTTGCGCGGTCCGACGCCGGGGGAAGAGGCCGATCTCCTGATTTCCGTGACGTTTCGTGTGCGGCGCTGCATGCGAGCGTCATGGCGCTCGCCGTCCGCGCGGGCGGCGCGTCGGGCGATGCTGGCCTGCGCGGTCAGCGGCCTCGCGTTGCAGTGGTCCGGTGCGCAGGCGGCACGCGAGGATGCCTTGCCGCGCGCCCACTGCAGTCCCGACGAGACCGTCCGGTTCCGCGGCGCGACCGCGAGGCTCGAGAACGACATGTTCGCCGGCACCGACCAGAACTACACCAACGGGGTGGCATTCGCGCTGGTGTCCCACGACATGACGGGGCGACTGCGGCCCGAGTGCCTGCCGTGGCCGGTGCGCCTGCACGCCCGACTGATCGCGTGGGCCGACCCGGCCTTCTGGGACGATCCGCACGGCGGGGGTACGCAGAACGTGGTGGCCCGGTTTGGCCAGTCGATGTACACGCCACGCGACTTCTCGCGAATCGACCTGATCACCGACGATCGACCCTATGCCGGACTGCTTTACCTGGGACTGTCGTGGAACCGGCGCAGGCACGACCCGGCCGCCGCGCTGGAGTCGCTCGACACGCGCGAGATCACCTTCGGGGTGATCGGTCCATGGTCGCTGGCCCGGCAGTCGCAGAACCTGGTTCACGACATGATCGGCGAGGACCGCTTCCTCGGCTGGAAGCACCAGTTGAAGAACGAACCCGCGATGCAGGTTGCCGCCGACCGCAAGTTCAGGAAGTTTCGAGGGAACGACGCGATCGTGCCCGGATTTTCGGCCGACGCGATCCCATCGTGGGGGCTGCGCCTGGGGAACATCGAGACCTCGGCGGCCGTCGGCATCGAAGGGCGCATTGGCTGGAACCTGCCCAACGATTTCGGCAGCTACCCGATTCGGCCAGGGGCCGAGAACCGGCCTCCGTCGGCCGCGTCGATCAGGCGCGACGACGCCGTGGCGCGACGCCCGTCCCCGCCCCGACCCGGCGTTCATCTGTTCGGTGTGCTCGAGACCCGAGTGGTCGGATACGACTTTTCGCTCGACGGGAACCTGTTCCGTTCGAGTCACGAAGTCACGCGCCGGCCCTGGGTCGCCCAGGCAGCCGTAGGCTTCAGCGTTCACACGATGCTGGCGGGGCACGGCGTGCGCCTGGCGGCGATGCGGGTGCATCGATCGCGCGAATTCGAGCAGCAAAGAGGTCGCCAGTCCTACGGATCGATCGCGCTGAGCGTCGAGTTCTGAGAGGCGGATGGACCCCAGGGGGTACGATCATGTCCTGTAGCACGAAGCGGCGCGGCGTCCTCGCGCGATCAATCGAACGGCTCTCGGGCGGGCTGGGCCCGCCTGCGCTGCGTCGCGTGGGGCATTGCACCCTCGGGCTGGCTGCCGCGGCAGCGTTGCTCGCGGGCTGTGCCGCCGGGCCGGACTTCAGGCCGCCCGATGCGCCTGCGATTCCCGGCTACGTCGCCGGCGCGCAGCCGTCGCGCACCGCGTCGGTCGAGGTCGCGCTGGGCCAGGCGCAGCGCTTCGACGAAGCGACGCCGATCGACGAGCGGTGGTGGCGCGAACTCGGCTCGGCGAAGCTCGACGCGCTGGTCGACGAGGCACTTCAGGCCAGCCCGACGCTCGAGGCGGCGCAGGCCACGCTGCGCCAGGCGCGCGAGACGCTCGACGCACGCGCCGGTGCCACGCGGTACCCGCAGGCGAGCGCGCGGCTCGGCGCGCAGCGCCAGCGCAGCAACGGCGCTGCGCTCGGCCAGCCGGGGATCGAGCGCAGCTTCGAGCTCTACAACGCGTCGGTGTCGGTCAGCTACGACCTCGACCTGGCCGGCGGCAACCGCCGCGCGCTCGAAGCGCTGGCGGCGCAGGTCGATCACCAGCGGTACCAGCTCGAGGCGGCGCGCGTTGCGCTGGCAGCCAACGTCGCCACCGCGGCGATCACGCAGGCGCAACTGGCCGCGCAGGTCGAGGCGAGCGAGGCGATCGTCGCCGCGCAGCACGAACAGGTCGAGATCACGCGGCAGCGGGTCGTGCTGGGCGCCGCGGCGCGCGACGAGCTGCTGGCGTTGCAGACGCAGTTCGAGCAGTCGCGCGCGGCGATCCCCGCGCTGCGCAACCGGCTCGACCAGGCCGGGCACCTGCTCGCGGTGCTGGCCGGCCGCGCACCGGGCGAAGCCGCGGCGCCGCGATTCGCGCTGGCCGACTTCGCATTGCCGCAGCAGCTGCCACTTCAGCTGCCGTCGGAGTTGGCGCGCCGGCGTCCCGACATCCGCGCCTCGGAGGCGCTGCTGCACGCGGCCAGCGCGCAGCGCGGGGTCGCGGTCGCGAAGCGCTATCCGCAGGTGATGCTCAGCGCGACGACGGGCTCGCAGGCGCTGACCGCTGCGAGCCTGTTCGGCAGCGGATCGCTGGTCTGGGGGCTGGCCGGGCAACTCGCGCAGCCGCTGTTCAATCCCGGCCTGCGCGCCGAGGCACGCGCCGCCGATGCCGGCCTCGACGCGGCGGCAGCCAACTACCGGCAGACCGTATTGCAGGCACTTCGCAACGTCGCCGACGTGCTGCGTGCGCTCGAGCACGACGCCGACGCGCTCGCCGCGCAGGCGGCCGCCGAAGCGTCGGCGCGCGAGGCGCTGCAATCGGTGGGCCAGCGCCACGCGCTTGGCGCGGCGAGCTACCTGCAGTGGCTCGTTGCGCAGCAGCAGGCGCAGCAGGCGCGGCTGGGAGTGGCCGCGGCGCAGGCCCAGCGGCTGGCCGACACGGTGGCGCTGTACCAGGCGATGGGTGGCGGGTGGGGCGAAGACGCCGGCTCCTGAGCGGCTCGGCCGCGTCAAGCCGGGGGCAGCGGCAGCGTCACTTCTACCCGCAGGCCGCCGAGCGCCGGCGAACGCGCGTACCGGATCGCGCCCCCGTATTGCGCGACGATGTCGCCGGCGATCGCCAGCCCGAGACCGTGGCCCGGACGTTGCTCGTCGGTGCGCATCCCGGCGGTGCCCAGTTGCTCCAGCGCGTCTTCGGGCACCCCCGGCCCGTCGTCCTCGACCACGAACGCGAGCGCGCCGGCGGCGGGTGCGAGCGGCATCAGCGACACGCGCACCCGGCGCCGCGCCCACTTGAACGCGTTGTCGAGCAGGTTGCCGAACAGCTCGAGCAGGTCCTCGCGGTCGAGCGCGATCCGCAGTTCCGGAACGTCGAGCTCGATGTCGACGCTGCGCTCGCGATGCAGCGTGCGCAGCGCGTCGGCGAGCGCGGCGAGCTGAGCGCGCGCCTCGAACGGTTCGCCCGGCGTGCCGCCGCCGGCCAGGCGGGCGCGCCGCAGCTCGCGCTCGACGGTCGCGCGCATCGCCTCGACCTGTGCGCGGATCGAGTCGGCGACGCCGGCCTGGCCCCGCGCGGCCAGGTCGTCGGCCTGCTGCCCGAGCACCGCGAGCGGGGTCTTCAGCGCGTGCGACAGGTTGCCCACTGCATGCCGGATTCGCCCCAGGCGCTGCGCGTGGTGCTTCGCCAGCCGGTCGATCGCGTCGAG
>CALMSQ010000408.1:0-7205 GCA_937872345.1 uncultured Burkholderiales bacterium
ACGCGATGTTCCTCGGCTTCCTGAGCTTCGTGCTCGTGGCCGACGGACTTCGCGGTTTGTGTTAACACGCCCTAGCCGCGTCCGCACCGCCGTTCACATCGACGACGGATGCGACGCCTCGCGGCGCTCCGCGCGCATCTGGCAATCGACGCAGCGCAGCGCCATCGGGCTCGCGTGCAGCCGCTCGAACGGAATCTCGACGCCACAGTCGATGCACACGCCGTAGGTCCCCTCTTCGATCCGGCGCAGCGCAGCGCGCAGCCCGCGCCACTCGTCGATGTCGCGCAGCGCTTCCGACATCTCGACCTCGCCTTCGTTCAGGATCGACGACAGGTCGCCGCTGTCGCCCACCCGCTCGAACGCCGAGAATTCCTCCGACGCCTGACCGAGCTTGCGGGAGATTTCTTCTTCGAGAACGGCGAGACGTTGCCGGATCTGCGCCAGCAATTCGCCGATCTGGGTTTCGGACAAGGGCATTCAGGCCTCCGGATGCGATCCCCCATCCTAAGGCCGACCCCGATCCCGGCCTTGACCCCGGTCAACCGCGCCCGGCGCACCTGGCCCCCTTCGGGAAACCCCGGGTGCCGGCGCGCCCCGCCAGCGCCCCCACGCCGTCACGGAGCGATCAGGTCGACCGCGTCGGTGATCAGCGTATCGAGCCCCCAACCGAACAGTTCGCCGGCGCGCGCAGGCTCGTTGACCGTGTATGCGATCACCCGAAGCCCCGCGCGATGCGCGTCGGCGATCACCGCCCCGGAGAGTGCCTCATGGTGGGCGTCGACGGCGACGCAGTCCAGCGCCAGGCAGCGCTGCAACCAGTCGCCGGGCAACTCGCCGAACAGCAGGGCCCGCGGGAGATCCGGGGCGACCCGGCGCACCGCGTCGAGCGCCGTCTCGGAGAACGACGACAGCAGCGGCGGCACCGCGGCGCCCTGCCAGAGATGGCGCGCCTCGAGCGCCGCAGCGGCGCCGGTCTCGGCCTCGCGCCCCGGGCAGGGCTTGATCTCGATGTTGGCCATCCGCCCGGTGCGCAGCAGCCAGCGGGCCACCTGCGCCAGCGTCGGGATCGGCTCGCCGGCATACTCGGCCGAGTGCCACCCGCCCGCGTCGAGCCGCGCGAGCTCGCCGAACGCGAACCCGGCCACCCGCCCCGTGCCGTCGGTCGTGCGATCGAGCGTCGCATCGTGCATCAGCAGCAGCACGCCGTCGCCACTGAGCTTCACGTCGAACTCGAACATCGAATAGCCGAACGAGGCGCCCAGCCGCATCGCCGCCAGCGTGTTCTCCGGCGCGAGCTTGCCGGCGCCGCGATGCGCGACCCTCGGCGGATACGGCCAGCTCACTTGTCCGACTCCACGAGGCCCTTGACGAACCACTTCTGCATCAGCACGACGACGGCGATCGGCGGCAGCATCGCGAGGATCGCGGTCGCCATCACCAGGTTCCACTCGGTCGCGGCGTCGCCGGTCGAGATCATCCGCTTCAGTCCGATGACCACCGGGTACATCGACTCCTGCGTCGTCACGAGCAGCGGCCACAGGTACTGGTTCCAGCCGTAGACGAACTGGATCACGAACAGCGCCGCGATGCTCGTGCGCGACAGCGGAAGCAGCACGTGCCAGAAGAAGTGCATCGGGCCCGCGCCGTCGATCTTGGCGGCCTCGGCCAGCTCGTCGGGCACCGTCATGAAGAACTGGCGGAACAGGAAGGTCGCGGTCGCCGACGCGATCAGCGGCAGCGTGAGCCCGGCGTAGGTGTCGAGCAGGTGCAGGTCGGACATCACCTGGTAGGTGGGCATGATGCGCACCTCGACCGGCAGCATCAGCGTCACGAAGATCAGCCAGAACGCGAGCTGCCGGAACCGGAACCGGAAGTAGATCAGCGCGAACGCCGACAGCAGCGAGATCGCGATCTTGCCCAGCGCGATCGCCAGCGCCATGACCAGGCTGTTGGTCATCATCCGCACGACCGGCGCGCCGCTGTTGCCGGCGCCGGCGGCCAGCACCTCGGCGTAGTTGTGGAAGAGGCGGCTTCCGGGCGCGAGCGACATCGGCGCGGCCAGCACCTGCTCGAGCGTCTGCGTGGACGCGACGAACGTGACCCAGACCGGCAACGCGACGATCGCCACGCCGGCGAGCAGCACGGCGTAGGTGACGAAGCGGCTGAGCGGAGAGCGGTCGAGCATCGGCGTGGGCGACGTGGGTGCGGGCGACGTGGTGGCGGCGATGCGCGCGCGGCTCAGTACTTGACGCGGCCTTCGACGTAGCGGAACTGCGCGACGGTGAGCACCAGCACGATCGACATCAGGATCACCGACTGCGCCGCCGAACTGCCGATGTCGAGCGACTTGAAGCCGTCGAGGAATACCTTGTAGACGAGGATCTCGGTGGCCTTCGCCGGCCCGCCGCTCGTGGTGGCGTCGACGATCGCGAAGGTGTCGAAGAACGCGTAGACGACGTTGACCACCAGCAGGAAGAACGTGGTGGGCGAGAGCAGCGGAAAGATCACCGAGCGGAACGTGCGCCACGCCCCCGCCCCGTCGATCGCCGCGGCTTCGATCAGCGACTTCGGGATCGATTGCAGCCCGGCGAGGAAGAAGATGAAGTTGTAGCTGATCTGCTTCCAGACCGCCGCGATCACGATCAGCGTCATCGCCTGCGAGCCGTCGAGCACGTGGTTCCAGTCGACGCCCGCCGAGCGCAGCCAGTGCGTGACGACGCCCAGCGACGGGTTGAACAGGAATACCCAGAGCACGCCGGCGATCGCCGGCGCCACCGCGTACGGCACGATCAGCAACGTGCGGAAGAGCAGCGCGCCGCGGATCGCGCGGTCGGCGAAGTAGGCCAGTGCCAGGCTCAGCGACAGCCCGATCGCCGTGACCGCGACCGAGAACACCGCCGTCACCTTGAACGACTGCAGGTAGAGCTCGTCGGCGAACAGCGCCTGGAAATTCTCCAGGCCGACGAACTCGAGGTTGCCGCCGAACGCGTCCTGGATGAAGACCGACTGGAACAGCGCCTGCGACGCCGGCCAGTAGAAGAAGACCAGGATGATCGCCAGTTGCGGCGCGAGCAGCACGACCGGCAGCCAGCCGGTCGTGCCGAAGACGACCCGCTTGTCCAGGCGCTACTCCCGGGCGGTGCGCTCGAAGCGCGCCAGCTGCTCGTCGCCGCGCCGCTTCATGTTGGCGAGCGCGGTCTTCGCGTTCTGCTTGCCGGCGAGCATGCTCTCGAGCTCCTCGTGGACGATGTCGCGGATCTGCACCATGTTGCCCAGTCGCACGCCGCGCGACTTGTCGGTCGTCTTCACGATCATCTGCTGGACGGCGACGTCGGTGCCCGGGTTCTTGTCGTAGAAGCCGGTCTTGCGCGTGAGTTCGTAGGCGGCGATCGTCACCGGCAGGTACCCGGTGCTCTGGTGCCACTCGGCCTGCACCTCGGGCGAGGACAGGAACGAGAAGAACTTCGCGACGCCCTTGTAGTCGGCCGCCTTCTTGCCGCTCATCACCCACAGGCTCGCGCCGCCGATGATCGTGTTCTGCGGTGCGCCGGCGACGTCGGAGTAATACGGCAGCTTCGCGATGCCGAAGTTGAACTTCGCGTTGCGCTTGATGTTGGCGTAGGCCGACGCGCTGCCGGTGAACAGCGCGCACTCGCCGCTGTAGAACTTGGCGTCGCCCTCGCTGGTGCGGCCCGGATAGACGAACAGGCCGTTCTTCGACCAGTTCAGCAGGTTGTTCAGGTGCCGCTCGTGCAGCGGCGTGGTGATCGCCAGCCGCGCCTTCGGCCCGCCGAAGCCGTTGTTCTCGGTCGCGAACAGCGTGTTGTGCCAGGTGGAGAAGCTCTCGAGGTGCACCCAGCTCGCCCAGCTCGACGTGAACGGGCAGCTCGATGCGCCCGACGCCTTGATCTTCGCCATCGCGGCGGCGAATTCGGTCCAGGTCTCGGGCACCTTGTCGACGCCCGCCTTCGCGAGCGCGTCCTTGTTGTAATAGAAGACCGTGGTCGAGCTGTTGAACGGGAACGACAGCATCTCGCCCTTGGCGCTCGTGTAGTAGCCCGCCACCGCCGGCACGTACGCGCCGCGGTCGAACTTCTCGCCGGCGTCCTTCATCAGCTTCTCGACCGGCACGATCGCACCCTTGGCGGCCATCATCGTCGCGGTGCCCACCTCGAACACCTGAACGATGTGCGGCGCGTTGCCGGCGCGGAACGCAGCGATCGCCGCGGTCATCGTCTCGGGATACGTACCCTTGAAGACCGGCACGACCTTGTAGTCGGACTGGCTCTTGTTGAAGCGGTCGGCGAAGTTGTTGACCATGTCGTTCAGCGCACCGGTCATCGCGTGCCACCACTGGATCTCGGTGACTGCCAGCGCCTGCGTCGACATCGCCAATCCGGCCACGGTCGCGGCCGCGCCGACGACACGCCGCGTCCAGGCGGCCATGCCGCCTTTCCTGTGCGTCTTCATGAGTTCTCCTCTCCAGTGATGCCGGCTTCTGAAGGCCGGGCCGCCCGGGCGGGCGGCGCGTTATTGTCTTGCGCCGACTATTACAGAACCGTGGCGCGCCCGCAACCGGGGGATTCACGGGTCTTCGGGCTGGCGCAGCGACTGCCCCGCGCGTCAGGGATTGCCGGCCGGCAGGAAGCGGCGCCAGTACCGGAACGAGCCGTAGATCGGAAGCGGCACGAAGCCGCCGCCCTCCTCGCGGTGCCGGACGACCAGCGATCCGTCGTCGGCCTTCGCGAAGTCGCCCCACACCGAAGCGGACACCGTCCCGCCCAGCGCGGGGCCGATCGTCCTGACCGACACCCAGCCGTCGGCGCAGTCGAAGTCCGCCCCGCGACGAAGCACGCGGGTGACTCCGCCCGCACCGTCGTTTCCCACGCGGACTTCGAGCGTGTCGCCGACCGGGCCCTCGACGACGACGCGGCTGGCGGCAGCGTGCCGATAGTCCTTGCGAACGAGGTACCAGGTGAGCGACGTCGCCGGCGACGATGCCGAGCCGGTTCCGGCATTCGAGTAGGCACCGGTCAGGTCGCCGCAGTCGCCGTGCCGCGCGACCAGGGCCGGCCAGCCGGCGGGGTAGTCGTGGTGTTCGACGTGGATGGGCGCGACGCAGCCGGCGCCGAGCGAGGCGGACACGGAAGCGGCGATCGCGCGCGCCCGCCCTCGGAGCGCAGCCAGCGCTCGCGGGTGCAGCGCCGGATCGTGAATGCGGGAGCTCACGGACTCACTTCGCGACGTCGCCGCCCGCGTCGCCGCTGCCCGCGGGCGCCTGGCCACCCGAGTCGCCCGACGGCGGCCGCATCGGCAACGGCGCCGGCGGCCAGCGCACGTGGTAGGTGCTCGAGGACGAGAAGCCGAACAGGATGTGGTAGCCGACCTCCGACTCCTGCACCGTCATCACCAGCGAGCCGTCGGCTGCGCGCCGGAAGCTGCGCCCGTGACGCGAGACGTGCGCCGTCAGCGTGATCGGCGCCGCGACGTTCGCCCACCACGGCAGGCCCGAGCCGATCTTCGAGACCGCTAGGCCGGTCTCGTCGCAGGCGAACTTCCGGTCGCCGTGCCCCAGAACGAACCGCTTCGGTTCGCCCGAAGCCGGATGCGCGACCACGACCAGCGTCCGCTCGTCGGGCTGCTCGATCGAGACGACCTCGGCGGCGACGTCGAGCCCGAGATTACGCGCGAGCGACGTGCTGCAGCCCCACAGGCCCGTGTCCTTCCACTCCGAGGGGTTGACCGAGCACGCCTCGGCGAGTTCACCGGCATCGGCATAGGTGCCGGCGAGCAGCGGGCAACTCCCGACCGACGCCCGGTCGGGCTGCGCCCAGTCGACCGGATAGTCCGGGTGGCTGCTGAGGGCGATGCACCCCGACAAGGCCGCGACTGCGCACGCTGCCGCAGCGAGCCGGCCCAGCCGATCGACGACGACGTGACGCACGCTTGCCCCTGCTCCTTGCCGCCGTTGCGGCGCCCTGCCTGCCCTGGCGAGCCCGGTGCGCGGCGCCTGGCCCGATGTCGCAGTCTGCCCGCAACGCGTGGTGCGGCCTTGAGGTCAGTCAAGCGCAACGTGCGTCCGACGCACCCGCGAACTCGGGTATAAACGCGACGATGAACGACGCCCGCACGCTCCCGCCCTCGGCGGCCGCGGCCCAGCTGCTGCTCTGCATGATCTGGGGCCTCGGCCAGGTGGCCACGAAGGTCGGCAACACCGGCATCTCGCCGATCTGGCAGGCCGCGCTGCGCTCGATCGGCGCGACGCTGTTGCTGGTGGCCTGGATCGCCTGGCGGCGCATTCCGCTGGGCGACCGCAGCGAGACGCTGGTGCCCGGCATCGTCGCCGGCGTGCTGTTCGGCCTGGAGTTCGTGTTCCTGTTCGTCGGCCTGGTCTACACGACCGCGGTGCGCGCCGTGCTGCTGCTCTACTCGGCGCCGTTCTTCGTCGCGCTCGGCGCGCACTGGTTCGTGCCGGGCGACCGGTTCACGCGCAACAAGCTGCTCGGCCTGTCGGCGGCCTTCGCAGGCCTGGTGCTCGCGTTCGGCGACCGCCTGACGCTGCCCGACGCGCACGCGCTCGTCGGCGACCTGCTGTGCCTGGGCGCCGCGTTCATGTGGGGCGCGACGACCGTCGTGATCAAGGCCACCGCGCTGCGCCGCGCGCCGCCCGAGACGACGCTTCTGTACCAGCTGGCGATCTCGGCGGTGCTGATGGTGGCGCTCTCGTACGCGTTCGGCGAGCCCGGCGTCTTCGCCCCCACCCCGCTCGTCTGGGGGGCGCTCGCGTTCCAGACCGTCGTCATCGCCTGGGCCAGCTACACCGTCTGGTTCTGGCTCGTCTCGCGATACCGCGCCACCACGCTGCACGCGTTCACGTTCCTCACCCCGCTGTTCGGCGTGCTGGCCGGCGCGCTCCTCCTCGGCGAACCGGTCAGCCCCACGCTGATCGCCGCCCTCGCCCTGATCGCCGCCGGCATCGTCCTCGTCAACCGCGCCTGAACCGCGGGCGTCGCCCCCAGCCGCCCATCCGCGCATCGACCGCGCGGCCCGTCGACCGCCGACGACATCGAGGCTTCGTGCGAGGGGGCCCGCAGCGCCGGGGGCGGCGCCTGGCGGCGGGGCGCGGGCGAGCGGGGTTTGGGGGCGCGTGCGGCGCCTGGGGCCCGCGGGGCCGTCGCAGCGGGCGCGTGCCGCGCGTCGCGCCG
>CALMSQ010000409.1:0-2048 GCA_937872345.1 uncultured Burkholderiales bacterium
CGGATGGACTGGCCGCAGCTGCGCGAGGCCGTGTCGCAGTGCCGCGCCTGCGGATTGTGCGAGACGCGCACCCGCACCGTGTTCGGCACGGGCGACGAACGCGCCGGCTGGATGGTCGTCGGCGAAGCGCCGGGTGCCGAGGAGGACCGTCTCGGCGAGCCGTTCGTCGGCAACGCGGGTCGCCTGCTCGACCAGATGCTCGCCGCGCTGGGGCTGGCGCGCGGGCACGACGTGTTCATCGCCAACGTGCTCAAGTGCCGGCCGCCGCAGAATCGCGACCCGTCGCCGGACGAAATGCAGCGCTGCGAGCCGTACCTGAGGCGCCAGATCGAACTCGTCGCCCCGCGCGTGATCGTCGTGGTCGGGAGGATCGCCGCGCAGTCGCTGCTGCGCACCGAGGCTTCGATCGCCAGCCTGCGCGGGCGCGTGCACGCCTGCCGGATCGGCGAGCGCGCGGTGCCGGTCGTCGTCACCTACCATCCGGCGTACCTGCTTCGCAGCCCGCAGGACAAGGCGCGCGCCTGGGCCGACCTGTGCCTGGCACGCCGCGCGCACGACGACGCGACGGCGCCCGAGCGAGCCTAGTGCTTGCTCTGCCCGATCAGCGCGACCGAGTCGAACACGCGCTGGTTGGCACGGTGCAGCCGGATCACGGCGAGCATCGTGAGCGCGACGAAGGCGCCGAAGACCACGATCACGACATTCACGCCGAGCTCGAGGCGCAGCAGCAACGAGTAGAGTCCGAGCATCAGCAGGATGTTCAGGTTCTCGTTGAAGTTCTGCACCGCGATCGAGTGGCCGGCGCTCATCAGCACGTGGCCGCGATGCTGCAGCAGCGCGTTCATCGGAACGACGAAGAAGCCGGCCATCGCGCCGACCAGCACGAGCAGCGGGAACGCCACCAGTTCCGAGGACACCAGCGTCATCAGCGGCACGACGAGGCCCATCGCGACGCCCACCGGGAGCACGCGCAGCGAGTCGCGCAGCCGGACCGCGCGCGCCGCCAGCATCGCGCCGATGGCGATGCCCAGCGCGACCACGCCCTGCAGGATGGCTGCCCGGTTCAGCGGCAGGCCCAGTGCGTGGCGCGCCCAGTCGAGCACGATGAACTGCAGCGTCGCCCCAGCGCCCCAGAACAGCGTCGTGACCGCCAGTGAGATCTGGCCGAGCTTGTCCTTCCACAGGATCCGGCAACAGCCGAGGAACTCGCGCGTCAACGTGAACGGGTTGCGCGCCTGCTGCGGGTAGCGGGCGCCGGTGTCCGGGATGCCGAGGTTGAAGGCCGCCGCGATCGCGTAGAACACCGCGATGACCATGATCGCGGACTCGGCCGGCGTGTCGATGCCGGTGTCGACCAGCGGCATGTCGAAGGCCAGCAGCGTGCCTGCGACCGACGGGCTGATCAGCGCACCCCCCAGCACGGTGCCGAGGATGATCGACCCGACGGTCGTGCCTTCGATCCAGCCGTTGGCGGCGACCAGCTTCTCCGGCGGCAGCAACTCGGTCAGGATGCCGTACTTTGCCGGCGAGTAGGCGGCCGCGCCGAAGCCGACCACGGCGTAGGCGAGCAGCGGGTGGATCGTGAAGAACATCAGCAGGCAGCCCGCGATCTTGACCAGGTTGGTCACGAACATCACGCGGCCCTTGGGCATCGAGTCGGCCAGCGCGCCGACGAACGGAGCGAGCATCACGTACGAGACGGTGAAGAACAGCTTGAGCAGCGGCTTCATCCAGTCGGGCGCGTGCATCTCGATCAGCAATGCGATCGCGGCGATCAGTAGCGCATTGTCGGCGAGCGACGAGAAGAACTGCGCCGCCATGATCGTGTAGAAGCCGCGTTTCATCGGGAAAGGGCTCTCGTGTCTCCATTCGAGCGCCGGCTTTCCGCACTCATGGGCGGCTTGGCCGGTCTGCCGGCGCGCCGTGCCGTGCGACCGATGATGCCGCTGCTGAGCGCGGTCGGTTTATACCACGATCGCACCGCCGCGCCGTGTGTATAGTTGACGCGTTCGTCCACCTGTCACGATGCCGCGCCCCATCTCCGCCAC